>NZ_CP108881.1:0-77101 GCF_036347035.1 Micromonospora sp. NBC_00821 | reverse complement strand
CGTCGCCGCGGACCAGGGACACCGTCCGCCGGAGGTCAAGGCGTCTGACGACCCCGGGCGGGATGACTGATGAGCGCGGGGATCGGGCGGCCAGAGAAGCCGCTCGACCCGGCCGCCGGGCCCGTCGCGCAGTTCGCTTACTCCTTGCGCAGGCTGCGCCACGAGGTCGGCAGCCCGTCGTACCGGACCCTGGCGAGCCGTACGTACTACTCGGTGTCCACGCTGTCCATCGCCGCTAGCGGAGGCCGTTTCCCGAGCTGGGCATGCGCTGAGGCATACATCCGGGCGTGCGGGGTCAGTGGCGACGACATCGTGCACTGGCACCGCCGCTGGAGCGCCGTGAACGAGCACGTGCGCGCCCAACGACGCGCCCAGCGGCGGGCGGCGAAGAGCCGTCCGGCCGTCGCTGCTCTGGAAGCGGCTGACGTCCCCCTCGTCAGCCCGGCGCCGCTCCCGGTCTTGGAACTCCGGTACATCGACGCGGACCCGGCCATGGTGGCGACCCTGGAGGAGTTCCTCACCGCGCTGGACCAGATGCGCATCGAGAAGGGACTCAGCCTGCGGCAGATAGCCGAACGGTCCCGGCTAACCACTCTTCCTGGCACCACCGCGCCGGGCAGGCTCAGCCGCTCGCAGCTGCACGAAATGCTCAACGGCAAGGTGCCGCTGCGTCATTGGCAGGTACGCGCGTACCTGTTGGCCTGCGGGGTTCCGCAGGCGCGTGCCTTTGCCTGGCTGATTCGCCTCGACCAGTTGGCCGATCACGACCGCCGGGCGAGGGCTGCGCTGGCCGCGCTCAAGGCCAACTCGACGGAGGCCATCCCGACCACCGCGGTGGTCTCCGCCTCGCCGAACAAGACGGAGAACGTCGGGATCGAGGAGACCGTCGAGCCCGGCCAGCGGGGCAAGCATCGTCGGTCCAAGCGCTGGACAACCTTCATCAGGCGGGTGCTCATCGGACCGAAACGCGCGCGGAATCCGCTCGATCCGGCTGCCGCCCGGCCGGCACGCACTCCGGTCTCCGGAGCGCCGCGCGGTGTGTCGGGGACTCAGAGTCTCTGTGCACCGACGCCTGAAGCTGCGGAAACCTCACGGCCCTGACGGAGACCGCGTACCTCACGCGCTGAACTACTGAAGGTAAGGAGGGTGGGGTGCCAGACGGCACCCCGCCTTCGCTGTTTGGGCAGTGCTGCGTGGCGGTGCCGTACGGTCCGAGGATGACCGTGGATTGGGGACGGCTGACGCCGACGTTGCGGGTAGGGGAGTGGACCTGCCTCACGCACGGGCGCGTTCGCCCGGTCACCGGCGGCGTCGTTCTCGCCTGTCCACGCTGCGGCGCGCTGGCTCACCAAGTACGGCTCGACAGGTCCGGCACGCGCCAGTTCGTCTCGCCCGCTCCCGCGCGCTGCTGCGGACCTGATCGGCATCCCCTCGGCCCGGGAGAGGTGATGGTGGGATGGACGCCCTGCCCCTGCCCGCCGCCCGCTACGCATCGCGGTCACCACAGATGGGCGTGCCGTCGATGCCCGTCGACGATCTACTACCCCCCGCTGATTGCGACCTGACCGGCGAGTGATGCCGCGGAATCAGGGGATACCGCCGGCGGCGCGGTATGCCGACGGGCCCCGAGAATTTCTCCGAACGTCCCGGGTGGACACGGCGTGTCGGCGGGTGTTGGCGGCGCTGTGTCGGGTCGCTCGGTTACCGTCGATCTCGTACCGCTGTTGTGACTTGCTGTGGTTTCTCCCGCGCGTCCGGCCTGCTTTTCGGAGCGTTACCGCGCGGTGCTCCGAACCTCGGGGCGGATGGGAGAAAGCACGGTGACGGAGCAGCAGGGGCAGGACCCTCCACGGGCCACCGCGCGTACCGAGCGGGTGTGGCAGATGGCGAGGCCCGCGCTGGAGTTGGTTGCCTTGGTGGCGGCCTACCAGCAGCGCGAGGGCCTTGCCGTGGCGGCGAAGGCCCTCGCGGTGCTGGGACAGTCATCGGTGACGTGGTTGGTAGCCAGAACTCACCGATGACGTCCTACTGAAGGAGCGGGCGGGGAGCGAGAGCTTCCCGCCCGTTCTCTTTTACTACGTCATCAACGATAAGACGGATGAGGTTGGGTTCAAGTACCGCCCGATGGTGTGTTGATTTATTCCCTCCGGTGAAGCAGACCGAACCGCCGGCCGTAAATCTCCGTCACCAACGACCGCAGCTGCTCCGTCTCACCACCGCCCGGCTACCGGTAGAGCAGAGCCAGGCCGGGCCCGAGCGCGCCAACCCCCTGGTGGCCACCACCAGCGGCGGCCGGGGCGCCCGGTCAGGGTGGTGGTGCAGTCGAGGTGTCGTACCGTCCGAGGATGGGCTGCCGCAGGTCAGGGCGACCGGACGGCCGATTCCAGATGAATGTCCGCTCCTGCAGGCCCGGACGGATGTCGGCGTGGACGCCGAAGACCACCCAGGGGTCGAAACCGACCCCGATGTCGAGGACTTCGAAGCCCTGCCGACGGTAGAAGGCATCCAGTCCCGGGGTGGTCGACGCCTGCCCGTAGACGATGAGGTAGCCCAGGTGCGCGTACACCTTGTGGCAGTAGCCGAGCAGGGCGGCCCCGATGCCGTGGCCACGAACCTGCGAAGCCACAGCCAGGGACTTGACGCGGCAGATCCTTACCACGCCCATCGTCAGGATCTGCATTGCCTGCTCTACGCCGCCGCCGACGCGCTGGTTGAGCTGCAGCATCTGTCCAACCACGCCCAGCGGGGGGTACGCCACGAGCGCTCCGACGACGCCTTGCTCGTCGTGCTCGGCGACCAGGACCAAGGTGACGTGCGGGAACAGTTGCCGCGGGTCGCCACTCTGGTACTCGGCGAACCTGCCGGCCATGACGCGCAGGAACCCGTCCTTGCCGCCTTCGCGTAGGCCAGCCCGAACCTCCGAACCGGCTGTGCCGGTCCGGACGGCGTCCATCACCTCGTCCTCGATGTCGACTCCCGCCATCCGTGACAGCGCGGTCACCGCGCCGATGTCCTCGGCGAGGGCCTGGCGGATCCGCACCTGCGGAAGTGGTGACCAACCTTCGACCAGGTCCGTCTCCGTCACGTGCTCGACTTCGGGCTGCGGTGGCGCTGGTGGATGCAGACGGGCCTGCGGAATCGGGTGCCGGACCGGCTCTCGCCGGTGCGTCCGGGAGCTGCGCTTCTTAGCCACGTTCCATGACCTCCCCAACCGCTTTAACCGAGGGTCACCGTAGCGGCACCCTACGACATTCCCGGTGGTGGCGGAGTACCTACGGATCACCGCTTTCGCGGGCGGCTAGTACGGTGCGGGTATGTTGCGTGCCCGGTCGATGCAGGAGGCTCAGCTTTTCGTCGAGTTGCGCGGCTGTGGCTGCGGCACTGGACTGGCCGTCGTTGACCACGAGCTGCACCAGCGCGGCGGGGAGATGGTGGCTCGGTTTGCAGATACCTGCCAGTCGTGTGGCGCGCAGCAGGTATACGAGATTGCCTTGTCGGCCAAGCAGGTGCTGCCACCAGCGTTCGGCGGGCCGGATCCTTCGTCGTTGGTGGACCCGGGTGAGTTTCTCTGGACCAGTGATCAGGCTGCCGCCCAGGTGCCGGTCGACGTTTCGCACCTCGACCAGGTGCAACGAAAGGCCGCAGCGGCGGCGCTGCAGTACGCCATGGCCGCCCTTGACGAGGTCGTCAAGTTCGTCGCGGTCGGCACCGACCTGGTGCCTGCCGAGGCGTTCGTCAGTGAACTCGGAAAAGCGATGTACCGGGCTAACCCGGGGCGGTTCACTGTGACCGAGCTGGAGGAACAGGCTGCCTCCTACCTCGTCGGCCTCGCCGACCTGCAGCAACCAATCTCTGCTGAAAACTAACGGCTCGTCCCTTGCTCTGGCTGCGACCTTGGACGCGGCGGGTGCGTCGGCTGCGGTGCCACGCCGGCGTCACCCGTGATGCGCAGCGGGCGGGTGAAGGCCAGCCGTGCTGCTTGGTTGGCGGTGGCCATGAACCCAGCGGCAACGTTGCCGCTTTCTGGGGGTGCTTCGTAGAGCCCGGCGGTTGTAACCCGGGCGATGTCGGCAGAGCTGAAGATGTCGGGCGGGGGCATGCGGGACGCTGCGCCAGTGACGATCACGTCATGACGTGCCTCCGCGGTGTGGAAGGACAGTCGGTAGCCCAGATACTGCCGGTCGGCGTCGAATAGCAGGTGGCCGTGCGTACTGCCGTTGTGCTGGCTGGCCCAGGTACGCAGCGGGTCCAGTACGGGCGGCATTCGCGGTACCCGACCCAGACAGGCAACGTATGCCTCGGCGGTCAGGTGCGCAGCCTGTGGCCTCACCAGCCCATCGTCATCGGTGGCCAGGACAATTGAGCCGAGGCGGTGCCCAGTGTGGGTGGCCAGGCGCCCGTCGCCGCCGAGGGCGGCGTCGTGCTGGCGGCGTAGTGCCAGGTACTGCGCGTCGTTCTCCAGCACCCACGGCACAGTTGAGCCGACCATCGCCACCGTAGCGTTCGGGTTACCGCGCAAAATGATTTCGGCATTGGCGATTGCGGCGCCGCCGACACCGGCGATGACCCATCGATCGGCAACCGTCGGGTCGTAGCTACCGTTGCCGACCTCGTCGCCGAGCAGGACTCGCCCGGGTGCCACTGTGCGAGCGTGATCCCAATCAGCGCTGGCTCGCAGGGTTTGCAACGCAGCAGCTACTGGTGGGCCGCCAGCGGCGTTCAGGTGATCGAACAGCGCGTATTCGTTCAGCAGCGCACTGGCCTTGGTCGCGGGTGCCGGTTCCCTGGCGAGGTCCAGCAGAGCTTGATGAGCGCGACGGGCGTGGGGAACAGCTTCACCAGCGAGGTACTCGGCCAACACGCTGATCGCCTCGATGGCCGTGGGCACGGCCGGGGCGCAGCCGGGCACGATCTCTGGGGGGACACCGGTGGCGATCAGAGGCTCACCATCCACCGCGATGCGGACCGGTGTACTGCCGTCGGCTGGGTGCAGTAGCGCAAGCAGGCGGTTGTGTCGGTCGACTTGCAGTTCGGCGTGCCCGTCCAGGAGCGGCCCGCGAGCGGCAAGGGTGTCCTGCCACAACCGGATCGCGTCCAGCGGCAGTCGCTGGCGTGGGGCAGCGAACTGATACGGGTCTCCGATCCCACTGGCGGACAGGTGCCGGACCTGGTCGGCGGACTGCACAATGCCCTCAATCGGGTCGAGGTGCCAGCGACCGCGGGCATTGACGAGCAGCATCTGCGAATCACGAGCGACCAGCGTGGCCCCGCCGCCAATCATGAGCCGGTGCCGGGGCAGTCGCCCCTGCGAGGCCTCGGCACGAAGGGCTTCCAGGGTCGCCTCACTGCGCTCCAAGCGGGCTTGATAGGCGCGGCGCAGCGCACCGGGCAGCTCTTGTCGGCTGATTGGTGTGCCGTCAGGATGCAACCCAGGTGAGCGGGCCGTTGAGGCCGGAGCTGGTTGTATGGCGCGGTACTGGAGCACGGGGCGCGCATCGGCGGGGTCGAGCTGTTCGACAGGTACGGCCAACTCTCGGACCATGCCCAGTCCTGCCGTACTCAAATGGGATTCGACGAACGCCAGACGTAGCTGCGCGGCTGTCTCCTCGCGGTGCCGCACGGCAGCGTCCGCGTCAGCTGGCGCACGCGGGCGCAGACCCGCCTCGTCGAGTGCCACCGCAAACCGGTCGCGGGACTGCCGGCGGTTCATCGCATTCGCGGCGGGATCACTGGCCTCCGCAGCCAGCATGTCAAGGCGGGCGAGCAGCGCCCGGTCGTCATCCGACAGCCGGGGCACGACCCCAATTGGCAGCGGACCTGGCAGCAGCAAGTGCTGGCGCGCAGGCGGCTGACCCTGCGCCGCCCGACGGCGTACCTCCAGCACGACGCGCAATTCCTGGGCCAGGTACTCACCCACCTGCTGCAGCGGAGCCTGATCGGACAACTGGATAACGTGGTTGCCCGAGGTGGTGTTCACATACGCACGAGCTGCCACGGTGCCCGGGAGCGGCACCGCCTCGATTCGCAGCGTGAACGGTCCATCAGCGCCTTGCATCGCGACGTAGATCCCGCGCTCGTCTAGCTGCAGCGGCGGTAGCTCATTCCTCACCAGTGAGATGACACGTTCCATGACCTGGTGAGCTCGCCGGAGGACCCCCTCGGCGTCGATTTCGTCTGCCAGTTCACCTGTGGCACGAAGGTCGACCGGTGCGCCGTCGGGGACTGGATGATCACCCGCCTGTGCCATCGGTCCTCCGCCTGTACATGGTGTCGACACCGCCGCCCCGCCAGCGCAATCTATCCAACCAACGCAGGCGGGACCGTCCCTTGTCACCGATCAACAGATGGGCCGACTGCTGCTGTTGCCCCGCACGTCATGCCCATCTGGCAGGCTGCTTGCCATGTTCACCGATCGGTACGCCGCGATGTCCTTGCCGCTCGTGGTCGCTGCGACTTGGGTCTGTATCCGCGATCGCCGGCTGCTCGTCGTGCGCCCCGGCGGCCAGGACGCCTTCTACCTCCCGGGCGGTACGCCGGAGTCTGGGGAGAGCCTCGCCCAGACCACCGTGCGAGAGGTTGCGGAAGAAACCGGCATTCAACTCCGCCCGGACGACCTGCGTCCCCTGCTCGAGGTCGTCGCGCCCGCGCACGGTAGGCCGGGAGTCAATGTACGACTCGTCTGTTTCACCGCGAGCAGCGACGGCGAACCTATCGCGGCGGCCGAGATCGACGAGGTTGCTTGGTTCACCGCCGCTGACGCCGCTCGGTGCGCCCCTGCGGTGCGCGAAGTCATCGGACGGCTCGTCAGCGACGGGGTTATGGCTTGACCGGTGACTTTCGGGTTTGGCGCAGGTTTGCGATTTCTCGAGGTCATCCACTTTCGTCGGGGAGCTGCGCCAGCACTTCGGGTGGTGCCGGCTCGACCGGGAGGGGCCGGGGTTCGGTGTGCTTGTCCGGGCCGCACCGGCTGAACGGCCCGTATTCGGCGGCCAGCGCGGCGAGGTGGGGGTCGAGGTGGTCGCGCCACCAACTGCTCATGCCGGTCTGCGGGTCGCTGACTCGCAGCGTTTCCCACGCCCGCCAGAGTGCGTACAGGCGGGAGATCGCCTCGGGGTGCGCCCACCACCGAGGGCACCAGTTGATCCCGCTGGTCGGCCCGGAAGCGAGGCGCCGCTCGACGACGTGGGCGAGGTAGTCGCCGACGAACGCCTCCACGTTGCGGTAGACCGGCTCAGCGCCGGCCGGCTCGGCCGCCGAGGGCTCGGGAGCCGGCGGGGTCGCGCCCGGGTCGCCGGCGAGCTGGCCGAGTAGCGCGCTGAGGTCGGCGACGGCGTCGGCGGCCGGCCCGGTCGTGGGCGTGGTCATGAGGCTGGCTCCGGTGGGGCGTCGGGGGAGAGGGTCCAGTCGGTGCGGCCGGTGGGGTCCCAATGCGCGATCGACGCGCGGATCGCCGCCGCGTACGGGCCGTCCTGCCAGGGGGCGGTGCGGGCGAGCGCGGGCGGGGCGCCGGAGGCGTAGACGACCATCCGACCACGGGGCAGGGCGTGCAGGTCGGAGACGTCGAGGATGCGCTGGCGGCGGGTGGCGTGCGAGACCGACCGCTGGCCCCACCCGGATCCGCTGCTACTGGTCGACCGGGTGGTGACGTCGTGCTCGCCGATCAGCTTCGACAGCTCTTCGAGCCAGTCCGGGTCGGCGACACCGCCGCCGTACGTTCGCACGTTCGCCGCCGACCAGAGCTTGCGCATGCCCTCGCGTCCCCACACGTCGACGCCCTGCGGGTAGGACTGCAGGATGGTGATGATCGGCAGGCCGTGGGAGCCGTAGTAGGAGTAGAGGTTGGGCAGTTGCCGCAGGCGGCAGATGTTCGCGGCCTCGTCGAGGATGCTCAGCAGCGGCGGGTCCAGGCGGCGCCCGGCAGAGGCGCGAGCGCGCAGCTCGCCGGCGCGCAGGACGGCGTCGGTGAGCGCGGCGACCAGCGGGGCCGGGGAGCCGGGGCCGCCCTGGGAGAGCAGGTACAGCACGTCGGTGGAGGTCACGAACGCGGTCGGGTCGAACTCGAGGACCCCGCCACGGGTCGGTGGGGTGACCCACGCGGTGACGGCGGGCTCGGTGAGGCACATGAGCATCTTCTGGGCGCCGGCGTAGATGCCGCCGCGGGTCTTGTCGGGCATGTTGACCACCCCGGAGACCGCGTCGGCGGGCAGCTCGAAGCCGTGCTCGCGCAGCAGCATCGCCGGTTCGTCGTCGCGGGGGCTGACCGCCCACCGGTACGCGGCGAGGATGTCCCGGCCGGAGCAGGCGGCGGCCAGCAGCAGGTTGGCAACCAGCTCCTCGCTGGAGGGGTCGAAGAAGGCGTCGCGGCTGACGCCGGGCTCGCGTTCGGCGGCGGCGAAGTGCTCGCCGAGGCGGCGGGCGTCGGTGATGGTGGCCACGGCCCGCAGCGGGTTGAACCACATGCCCTGCTCGGCGCCGAGGATGTGCTGCGGGTCGAACGCCCACACCGTGCCGCGTTCGGCGCGCAGGTCGCGGGTGGCGTCGACGATGTCGCCCTTCACGCTGGTGACCAGCGTTGGCCCGGGGGCGGCGGCGATCGCGGGGATGGCGCGGGCGGTGGTCTTGCCGGTGCGGGGGCCCCAAATGTCGACGGCCATGTCCTCCCAGGACTGGCGCAGCGGCATCCCCCCGGCGACGGTGTAGGCGATCAGCACGCCGAGCTGGTCCGGGTCGGGCCGGTCGACGTCGGCGAGGCTGGGCCGCAGCCGCCGGCCACTGTCGGCCACGCCCTTCGGGCTGAGGTGGGCGAGGTCGGCGCGGCTGGCCATACGACGCGCAGCGGGGTCGACCCGCGTGCGGCGGCGGCGCGCCCAGCGCCAGGCAACCACCGCCACGGTGGTCAGCAGCGCCAGGACGCCGACCTCGATGGCCACCACGAGCGTGCACGCGGTGGTCCAGGAGATCTCGCCGCGCAGCACGGCGGCGGCCACCCGGATCGGGCCGCCACCGGTGTATCCGGGCGGGTGGGTGAGCGCGACCGGCAGCCACACACCGCTGGCGGCGACCAGGGCGACGGCGGCGATGCCACCGGCGAGCAGGCCGGCGTCGTCGTGGCCACCGCGCGGCCCGGCGGGGCGGCGGCTCACGCCATCGTCCAGCGGAAGTCGGTGTTGCCGAGCCTCATCTCCGTCTCGGTGGGTTCCAGGTGCACCGGTATGCCCGGCCTCGACCCGACCTTGATCAGGAAGTTTCCCCGGCCGACGGTCCCGCTGCCCTCGGCGGCCGTCCAGGACGGTGGCGCCGACCAGGACAGCACCTCACGCCTTTCGGCCTGCGACAGCGGTCGGACCCGGGAGACGGAGTCCAGCTCCTGCTCCGAGCAGGGCCCGATCATCAGCACCGCGGATCGCTCGGCGAAGCCTCTCGCTTTGGCCCGGTCGTGGGCGGTGGGCAGCGCTTCCAGGTCGGCCAGGGAGTGGGTGATGAAAGCGGTCCCGGTGCCCTTCTGCCGGTTGAGTCGGGTCAGGCCGTCGGCGCGATCGACCAGTCCGTGCCCGACGCGCAGCGCCCGCCACAGCTCGTCGAGGACGGTGAAGAACGTCCGGGCGGGGGCGAGGCCGAGGTCGGCCATCAGGTGCGCGGCCTCGACCTGGGCGAAGCCGTAGGACCAGGTCGACAGCAGGGTCGCGGCGGTGCGCAGTTCGTCGGTGTCGTCGATGCTGGAGATGTCCACACAGACGGCGGGGGTGTCGAGGCGGATCGCGGTGGTGGTCTGGCCCTCGAAGGTGTCGCCGAGCGGGCCGTGTAGCAGCGCCAGCAGGGTGCGATGCAGGCCGTTGGTCTCTTCCCGGAAGCGGGGGAGGTCCTGCTCCTCCTGCCAAAGGGTGACGGCGCGGACGTCAGCGGGAGCGTCGCGCAGGATGCGCAGGACGTCGGAGAGCACCGGCGGGGTGTCTGTCTCGCGTTCAGCGAGGTAGCGCAGCGCGGCAGCGAGAACGGTGGTCTCATCCGAGCTGACCGGCCCGCGCCGGATCAGGGTGGCCAGGGCGACCAGCATGTTCAGCCGCCGGTCGGTGACCGCCGCGCGCACGACAGCGCCGGTGCGCTCGTCGACCCGGTCGAGGACCTGGCGCCACGGGCCGGCGTCGAGGGGGTTGATCCGGTCCAGGCCCGGCCCGATGCGCAGGACCTGCCCACCGAGGGCGCGAACCAGCTCGGCGTAATCGGGCTTGAGGTCGCCGAGGATCAGCGGGGTCACGCCCTGGGCGGTGAGGCCGAGGACCATCCGCCGCACGGCCGTGCTCTTGCCCATGCCGGGTTCACCCTCGATCCACACCGACGGGTTGTTGATCAGGCGGGCGCGGGTGTACCAGGAGATCGGGTCGAAGCACACCGCGGATCCGGTGTAGAGGTGCCGGCCGATCGGGACGCCGATCATCGGCGTCGACGCGCCGGTGCCGAAGGGAAACAGGCCGCAGACCTGCACGGTGGTGCCCCGGTACTCGATGGGCGGTTCGATGTACGACCAGGCCCCGCCGCCCGGCCCGGTGTAGCCGAGTCGGCCGGGCCGGCGGCCGGCTGGTCGACGTGGCGGGGGAGGGGCTGTATCGCGGGTGCTCTTGGGCATGCCGGCGTCCTAGAAGGGGATAGTGGCGTGGGTGGGCAGGACCACGCCGGCGGGCAGGCCGGCGGCGAACCCGGCGGCCTGGCACCCGTACATCGGGCGCATCACCAGGCGGGCCTCCCCGGCGCGGGCCCGGATGACGCCCGTGGCCTCGTCGAGCTGCTTCTCGTCAGCGACGGTGGCGGTGACCAACACGGTGAACCGGACGACCCCGGCGCCGGTGGCCTCTTCCTCCGCGGCCTGCTCGGCAGCGGCCAGGTCGGTGAGGTCCCGGGCGCTGGCACGGTGCTTCTTGGAGGCCAGGAACCTCGCGTCGCGCTTGTCGGACTCGACGAGCCGGGCTGCCTCACCGGGGGAGTACGGCCGGTAGATCATCGTGACGCGTTTGCGCAGCAGTTGCGGGTCGGGGTCGGTCAGCCTGCTGAACAGCCGGGAGTACACCACCCCGCGCGGTGCCTCGACCATGCACCAGGTGCGTGAGATCCCGGAGTCGTGCCGGTAGGAGTCCCAGCTCTCCCGGGTGGCCACGGGCCCGGCCTGGGTCCAGTCCGGAGTGAGCTGAGGAGCGCGGGCGAGGTCCAGGGCGGCGGCCGGGTCGTAGGCGGCGCGCACCACCGCGGCGAGCCCGCGAGCGGACATCGGCGTGATGCCGGCGCCGGTGGCGCCCGTCAGCCCGGAGTGCAGGTGCGGCAGACGGGCGGCGACCTCCCGGCAGACGTCCTCGGGCGACATCGATCGCCCAGGTGGGGCGGTGTAGGTCAGCGACACCCGGGTGTCGACGGTCGCGGATCCGGCCGGGGACGACTCGACCACCTCGTTGAGGACCTGCAGGGCCAACGCCGGCGCGTCGGGCCGGGAGGTCGCCGCGACTTCGGTGGCGAGCCGGGTGCCCGGATCCGGAGTCGTTTCGACGGTGACTTGTGCCTGCACGAGCTGCGGTTCGCGCGACAGCGCGGCCAGCCACGAGGCCAGGTGCCCGACGCGGGCGTCGATGACGGCCTGGTCGACCAGGTCCATGCCCTCGGGGGCGCAGCGCAGGGTGACGGTGTAGTGCCGGCTCTGCGGGACCACGACCACGGCCACCAGCCCGGAGCGGCCGGTCTCGACCTCATACACCTCGGATCGGGCCAGCACACCGGGCAGTTGGTGGGCGGCGGCGACCCGGGAGGCGACGCCGGAGATGTAGACGTGGTGGCGCCGGGAACGGGCGAGCCACCACACCACCCGGGCGGTGATGACCTGGAATCCGGTGCGCCCGTTGACCCGGATCGCCAGGGGAGCGAGGGCAAGCAGGCCGGTGATGGCAGTGATCAGCGCTGCCGGCGGTGAGACCGTCAGCATCGCGGCGGCGAGCACCATGACCAGGAACGCGGCGATGGTCCCGGCAGGACCGAGCCCGAACAGGCCGGCGCCGCGGCCGAGCCGCCAGTTGCCGTAGGTGCGCTGCTCGCTGGTTCGCTCCCGCACTCCGGTGCTCACGAGCCCTCACCATTCGTCGCTCCGGACGCTGTCCCGCCGACCTTGCGCACCGCCGCTGGCCCGGCCTTCGCGGCAACGACGCCCGCACCGACTGCGAGCCCGACCGGTCCAGCTGCGGCGGCTCCTGCCCCCGCAGCCCCGGCCCCGGCCCCGGCCCCGGCCCCGGCCCCGGCCCCGGCCCCGGCGCTGGCCGCGCCGCTGGAGGCTCCAGTCCCGGCCGCTGCGCTGCCGGCCCCTGCCGCCGCGCCGCCGCTGGAGCCCGCCGTGCCAGCCGTGCCCGCGCCGCCGCCGGCCGGTCGGGGTGCCGGCGCGGACGGTGCTGCGCCCCCTGGGCGGCCTGGGCCGCCGGGGGATCCCGAGCTGCCGCCGGTGCCGCTGGATCCGCCACCAGCGCCGCTGAGACGGAGCGCCCCGGACGCGACCTGCCCGGCGCCGGACGCGGCGGCGACCGCGACGCCACTGCTTCCGCCACCGGAGGACAGCACCGACACCGCCGGGGCGATGAGCCGCATCAGGGCGGGCAACGCCACGATGGCCATGCAGAACATCACCATGCCGGTGAGCACGTCGGTCAGGGTCTGACCCTGACCGAGCCAGAACACGGTGGCGTAGATCGTGGCCGCTGCCGGCTTGTAGAGCAGCAGGGCGAGCAGCCAGGTCAGGTATCGGCTCCGTACCGAGCCGCCCACCGCGGCGGCGGCCGGGAGTAGCCCGGCGAGCAGGACCAGGCCGGCGTTGCGGGCCAGCAGCAACAGCAGTTGCACCATCGAGGACAGGAACACCATGATCGAGATGCCGATCACCACGATGGCCGGCATTCCACCGGTCGCGGCGGCGGGGGCGAGCAGCAGGAGCCGCTTGCCGAGGTCACCGTTGGCCGAGGCGCTGAGGATCCAGTCGGCGTAGGCGTCACCGATCTCGATGAGCAGCTGCACCGCCGGCACACCGGCACCGGCGAGCACGACCAGCGTCACCAGGTTCTTGGTGAGCGTGCCGGCCTCCTGGCCGTTGCGCTGCCACGCGATCTTGAGCGCGGCGAACAGCACCGTGCCCACGGCGATCGCCGCGACCGCCCAGTTGGTGTAGGCGCGCAGATGTTGGACCGCTCCTTCGGTCTGCGACACCACTGGGGTGGGGATGGACAGCCAGCCGGTGACCAGCGTCTTGAGCATCTCCGCAGCGGCTTGCGACGACTGTTCGGCCAGCTCGTCCAGGAACCGGCCGGCGGTGCTATCGAGGACCTGACCGGGGATGCACAGCGGATTGATGGGGTTGCAGGCCACTACCGGGCACCCCATTCGACGACGCCGGTGAGGTCGTTGGTCACCCGGTTGAGCGAGATCCACGCCCCGCCGGGAGGGGCCTGCATACGCCAGTCACCATCGCGCCACAGCAGGGTCAGCGTCAGCACGTGGTAGCGCGCCGTGCCCCCTGACGGGGCGCGCAGCACCAAGCCGATCACGGCGGTGTCGGGGGTGTAGGACTGGTATTGGTAGCCGGCGATCTGGCTCAGCTCACCGGGCTCGGAGGAGTCGTCGGGGTTGTCGCCCAACGCGGCCAGGAGCTGCTCGCGGTCGCTGCTGGAAACGAACTGTCGTTGGACGGTGGGCTCCCAGGAGTCGCGACCTGCGGAGGGGGCCGATCGCACCATGAGCTGCGCCGCCGCCATGAGAGCGCCCTCGGGGGTGTGGGCGTAGCCGGCGGCGGTCCCGCCTGAGATGCGGGTGGGGCCGGCCGTCGCGCTGACGGGTACGGCGGTCTGACCGACCAGCTCCCACCGCACGCCGGCCGGCGCGGTGGTCGGTACGGCGGTGGGCAGGTCCTGCGGCGGTGTGGCCTCGCTCGGGGCGAGGGTCGCTGGCGGCGGCGTGCCGGTGGTGCTGCGGTCATCGTCGCGTGAGGCGATGGCGACCACCACGCCGGCGATGACGACGACAAGCACGAGCGCCGCAGAGGCGATGAAGCCTGGCCGCGTCCACGGCGGACGGTCGGCGAAGTCCTGGGTTGCAGACGAGCGCGGCACCATGTTCCCCCTAGATCAGCGCGGAGACCACCGCGGAGGCGCTTCCGATGAGAATGCAGGCGGCGAATACCCAGCCGAGCGCCGAGACGTTGGTGTCGTCGCCGCGGCGGTGCGCCAGCGCCATCTTCCCGGCGGTGACGAGCACCCCACCGACGCACGCGGCGACGGCGAGGTTCGCGATCCACTTCAGGATCGTGAGGACCTTGTCGCCGACGCCGGGCGGTGACTCGCCGCTTCCCGGGTCGGGTACGGCGGCCGCCAGCGTCTGGAGCTGATCCAGGTGATCTATCAGGGTCATCGTCTGCCTTCCCGGGGTGCGATCTTCTGCCAGATTGCGGTGCGCAACGCCTCGACGTCCGGGGGAGCGCCAACGTCGCGGGGGTCATCGGCGGCGAGCAACGCGTCAACCCAGCCGACGCGCCAGATCTGCGGGGTCCATCCACGCAGCAGTTGCAGCCGCTCGGTGGCGATGCGCGGTGGCCGCCGCGGCGATGCGGCGACCGCGACGACGCCCAGCAGCGTCATGGAGCCGGACATTCCCGCGCGTCGACGCCACTGCTCAATCGCGCCGGTCGCTGCCCAGGTGCCGGCTGCGGACGCCCGGCACACCAAGACCACCCGTGCTTCCGGCGCCGCCGGTGTCAGCATGGGCCAGCCCTGGCCGAAGTCCAGCCCGAAGCCGACCAACCGAGCCAGAGTGCTCACGCCGGCACCGCCGTGACACCCGACCCACCACACCGGCGGCCACGCGTCGAGATTCGGCGGAATCAGCGCGAAGGGCATCGGCGGGGCGATCCCGGGACGCGTGCGAGACGCGCCGATAGCGGCTGCCTTCACCAGCGATCCCACCGGCGCACGCCGCTACTCCCCGTCATACGATGCCTCCCCCGTGTTTCAAGGTCACCGACGAGTACCAGACAGTAGCACTGCGTTTGTGAATGGATCTATGGTGTTGGCTCTGCCGCGATAGGACGCGAAAGGCACCACGGGGGAGGCGTCGAATGGCACGCAGACCACGCGCATTCTTGCGCGCCCATGAAAAGCATCGATGGGGGCGCGCCGTCGGTGGCCTTGCCTTCGCCGGGCTGGTGATGGGCGGCTGCGGGAGCGCGGCTGGGCCGGGCCCGGCAGCACCACAGCGCAGCGGCCCCGTTTACCCGACGGCCGTTGCCGCCGACACCTCACCATCGGCGGCGGGGGAGCGGCCAGGGACGGACGACCACGACCATGAGTCGGTTCCGGTCAAGCCGCCACCGGCGGCGCAGGCGGCGCCGGTCGTGGTGGCGTTCGCCGCGGCGTGGGCGCGACCCGATCTGCCGGCGGATGCGTGGTGGCGGGGCGTGACCCCGATGTGCGACGACGGCTTCGCTCACTCGCTGCGCACGGTGGATCCGGCGCGGGTGCCGGCGACACGGGTGACGGGCCGACCGGTGGCCACGCAAGGGCCCGCCGGTGGCGCGGCGGTGTACGAGGTGGCCACGGATGCGGGCACGTTGACGGTCGCACTCGCTGCGGTCGACGGCCGGTGGGTGGTCACCGGCAATGACTTCGTTCGGGCGGTGAGCTGATGGACCGCAAGCCGGTCGCGTTGGGCGTCGGTGTTGTGGCGGTGGTGATGCTGGTGTGCGGCGCCACGGTCGGGTTGCCGATGCTGATGTTCGGCCAGGCGGACGCGGAAGCCGCCGCGTGTGAGGTGTCATCGTTGCCGGGGTCGTCGCCGGTGCCGGGAGCGGGACGGTGGGACAGCGTCGCGACGACGAACGCGGCCACCATCGTCGCGGTCGGCCGGCAACGCCAGGTGCCGCCGCGCGGCTACGTGATCGCGCTGGCGACCGCGATGCAGGAGTCCACGTTGCGCAACCTGGCTAACGCCAACGTGGCCGAGTCGTTGACCCTGCCGCACGAGGGTGTGGGCCGCGACCATGACTCCGTCGGGCTGTTCCAGCAGCGCCCCGGGTGGGGCAGCGTGCGGGAGCGGATGACGCCTACCTACGCGGCGGGGAAGTTCTACGAGGCGTTGGTCAAGGTCGACGGTTGGCAGCAGATGCGGCTGACCGACGCGGCGCAGGCTGTGCAGCGCTCCGGACTGCCCGAGGCGTACCAGAAGTGGGAGGGCGACGCCGAGCAGCTCGCCGCCCTCGTGCTCGGCCTGCCGGACATCGGCGACATCGGCGGGGGTGCGCCGACCGCCCCGTGTGGCGTCGACGACCTCGGCCCGGTGCCGGTCGGTCCGGGCGGCTGGGTTCAGCCGATCAGGGCCACCGTCAACAGTGGCTTCGGTCAGCGCGGGCGCAACTTCCACGCCGGTGTGGACATGTCGAAGGCCGACGTGCGAGGCGACGCGATCCGCGCGTCGGCGATCGGTGTCGTCGAGCAGGTCAAGTGCGACTGGTACACCACGTGCGACCGCGACGGCCACACCAGGGCGCGGGGGTGCGGGTGGTACGTCGACATCCGCCACCCCGGCAACATCGTCACCCGCTACTGCCACATGATCCAGCGACCCGAGGTGGCGATCGGGCAGCAGGTCACCGCAGGAATGGTCATCGGGTTCGTGGGCAACAGCGGCGGCAGCTCCGGGCCGCACCTGCATTTCGAGGTGCACCTCGACGTGCCACCAGGACCGTTCCACGCCAACCGCGACAACGCCGTCGACCCGGTGCCGTTCATGCGCGCCCAGGGCGCTGCGCTGGGGCCGGCCGCGTGAGCGGGATCAGCGCGACGGCCTCCCTCGCAGCAGCGAAGGAGGCCGTCGACGTACCAGCGGGATCGCCCCGGCTACGGCTGGGCAGCCTCATCCGCCACGGCGGTCTGTTCACCGGGCGTGGGAGGCGTCACCGGTTGCGGTGCTCGGCGACGCCGCGCCGTGGCGGACTCTGGTGCGTCCAGCCCGAGCTTGGCCAGTTCCTCTCCGGTCCAGCCGCCCTGCAGGGCGGCCGTGTACCGCTCGGCGTAGCGAGCGTTGGCATCGCGCAGCGCCCCGACGAGCTGGTCGCGCTCGTGCCGCGCCGTCGCGGCCTCACCAACCAGGTTGGCGCGCTCGCGCAGCAGTTGCAGCGCCGCCTTCTCGGTCTCGCCGCGAACGGCCTTGGCGCTCAGTTCGGCCATGGAGTCCTCCCCCGGATGACTGTGCTCTGGTGGCTGTGGACGCCGAGCTTAGCCGCCAAGATCGATCCGTGCGGTACCGCTTTTCCACCCTTCCGGCCGGCCGGTGGGGGCGCCATCAGTGCCAGCCGAGGACGTCGACCAGGGTCAAGGGTGGGCCGCAGGCCCATCGCGCAGCGACGCATCGCGCCCTTGATGCTGGGCGTCGTCCGGCTATCGTCTCCGGCCCCCACGGGGTGGGTTCCTAGTGCGCGCCGTCAGGTGCGCTCGACTCGCCCAACGCCACAGGCCGCGCACACACGACCACCCTCCTTCGTCGAAGCAAGTTGGAGTAAAAGTCTGACTTTTCGTCAGATGGGCCGCGCGGCGGCCGGCCGGAACGCGGCGGGTGGCTCCCGTCGGGAGGGTGGTCGACGTGGCTGATTCACCACAGGTCGGTGTGGTCCGGTTCGGTGCCAGCGAGCGCCGGAGACGTGCTCACAACGACGAGGATCCGCGCGTGCACCGGGTGACCGTGCGGCTGTCTGCGGCGGAGATGGCGGCGGTCGAGGCGAACGCGGCGGCGGCCCGGATGGTCACCTCGGCGTACCTGGCGGAGGCCGGATCGGCGCCGCTCGTACCTGCCCCGGCCGACCCGGACGGGGTCGAGGTGGGGCCGCTGCTGGTCGAGCTGATGGGCGCGCACCGGCAGGTTCGCGGCGCGGCGCACAACCTGAACCAGGCCGTGGCCCGGCTGCATTCCACCGGTGAGCCGGCCGGGGACCTGGCCGCGACGGCGGCGTATCTGGCCCGGGTCGCGGCTCGTGTCGACGAGCTGGTGACCGCGATCGCTGGCGCGCAGACGGGCCGGCGCTGATGATCCCGAAGGTCACCTACGGCGCTCGGGTGCGCGGGCTGCTGGAGTACCTGTGGGGTCCCGGGAAGGCCGAGGAACACGTTAACCCGCACCTGGTCGCCGGGTATGACGACGTGGTGCTGCTCGCTCCGCAGCAGCGCGAACACGACGGCGGGTGGTCGCTGGAGCAGTTGGCGGCACGGCTGGATGCGCCGCAGATCGCCGCTGGTGAGCGCGGGGTGAAGCAGTACGTGTGGCAGTGCTCGCTGAGCCTGCCGGCCCGGGAGGGGCAGCTCGACGACGAGACGTGGGGTCGCATCGCGGGCCGGTTCGTGGCCGAGATGGGCTTCACCGGCGACGCGGAGCGGGTCGGGTGTCGGTGGGTCGCGGTGCGCCACGGCCTGTCGGCCAAGGGCAACGACCACGTGCACCTGGTCGTCACTCTGGCCACCGAGGACGGGGCGCCGGTGTGGTTGCGTCAGGACAAGCGGCGCAGTCAGCAGGTCGCCGACCTCCTGGAGGACGAGTTCGGACTGGGCAAGTGGACGCCCGGCCGCGCCGGCGCGACCCGCCGTCCGGAGCTGACCCGTCCCGAGGTCGACCGGGCCCGGCGTGGCGAGCAGGCACCGGACCGGGAGCTGCTGCGCCGGCAGGTCCGGGCAGCTCTCGCCGGTGCGAACGGCGAAGCCGAGTGGGTGGCCCGGATGAAGGGCGCCGGGCTGCTGGTCGCTGCCCGCACCGCGGCAGAGGACCGCGATCGGGTGGTCGGGTACGCCGTCGCGTTGCGACCCTCGGGGGCCGGTGAGCCACGCTGGTACGCCGGCCGCAGCCTGGACGGCGACCTGAGTTTGATCCAGATTCGCAAGCGGTGGCCCGACACGGAGCGGCCCTCGGCGGGTCAGTGGAAGGCGGCGGATTCTGCGGAATCGCGGCTGCGGGGCGAGGACCGGATGGCGGTGTGGCGGTCGTCCGCGCTCGCGTTGGAGGCGATCAGCGCCCGGCTGGCCAGCGTCGCGCCGGGCTCACCACAGTGGCCGACGGTGGCCAGGGCGAGCGCGGATCTGCTCGCACGAGTCGCGGCGGCGGCCGAGCCTTCGGGGCAAGGACCGGTGACCCGGGCGGCGAATAGCCTGGCCCGCGCGGCGGCACCACCGCGGCGAGCGCCGGCGTCGCCGGCGTCGACGGTCGCCGCCGAGTTGGGCCGGGTCGCTGACGCGCTGCTGGTCGCCGGACACGCCCGCGACGGCGGGGAAGCGGCCGTCCTGCTCGCCGTGGTCATCCAGGCGGCCCGGCTGGTCGTGGCGCTGGCCGAGTTGCGCGCGGCCGAGCAACAGGCACACGCGGCGGGCGCGGCGGCGGCTGCCGCAGCGCATCTGATGCCGCTGCTGCAGGGCGGCGTCCCACAGGTCGAGCAGGGCCTGCCGCCGTCGGAAACCGGTCGAGCGGAGCCGGCGACGCCGGCGCGGGTGCGCGTCGACCCGGCGGTGGAGCGGCAGGCCCAGCGGTGAACAGACGGGAGAGATCGTGGCCGACAACGAGATAGCCGAGTTCCACCAGCGGGCGACCTCGGCGGTGACGGCGGCGATCCAGGCCGCAGGTCAACTGGCACAGGTGCTCATCGACGCCCGCATCGCTCAGCTGCAACGGGCCGCCCGGGTGAGCGAAGAACAAGCCCGGCAGATCCGGGCGCAGACCCGCGCGGCCCAGCAGGCCGACGCGGCGGTGTGGCGGCCGGCGACGCGCCCGACGTGGTGGCGGCAGGCATCACCCGACGACATCGCCCGCGCCTGGCGAGCCAGTTCCGGATGGGCGGCGGTCGACCCACGCGCCCGCCGCGCCCAGCAGATCATCGCCGAACGGTTGGCCGAGCGCGGCGTGCGCGTCGACCCGGAAGCGGGCGGGCGACCGAAAAACGCGGCGTGGCTGTCCGACCAACTCGACCGCGCCGCCGTCGACGACGCACCCGAGCCTCGGCCGGATCCAGCCGACGGCCGGGCGGATCCAGAGGACGGCGGGCGGCGGCGCACCGCGCGGCCACGCCAAGAGGAGATGGCGATCCACGTCAGGGCGGTGTGGTCACCGGAGCGGGCCGAGCGAGTCCTCGGCTCCCCGGCGTGGCCAGCCCTGGCCTACAAGCTCGACCAGTTGGAGCAGGCCGGGCACGACGTCCGTGATTTGCTGCGGCAGGTGCCGGGCTTCGTCGACCGCGCCCACACCCCCGCCGCGTACGCGTTCCGAGTCGTCGATGACTACGCCGCCGACGTCGACCAGACGGCAGGACCTCAGGGGGAGGCAGACTCACAGCCGGCCCCCGAACGCACTGTCACTCTCGAAGGTGAGTGGCGCGACACTGGTGGCGCCGCCGAGGATCACGCCACCAGCGGGGGTCGCTCCGACGCTCGCGCAGCCCACCTCGCCGCCCAGGGGTTTCCATCATCGACCCGGTCCGCCGTCGCCGCGGCGGCGGCCTCGCCGGCGGTCGACGCGCCGCAGCGCCCGGCCGGCCCGGGCGCGCAGGCAGCGCCCGAGGCGGCGCCGGGCCGGTAGCTTGAGCGACTGTCCAGCCTGACCGATCCGAGCGCAGCTAGGTGCCATCGAAGTCCAGGCAGCAGACCCGCACGTCGCCGTGCTCGGGGCTTGCTGGCCGCTGCGGCAGCGGGGTTAGGTGCTGGACGACTCCCCTACCCTGCTCGGGTCCTCTGCGGGGGAGTCGTCGCCCGCCGGATCCCGCTTCTGGGCCGCGAACCATTCCCGCAGTCTTCCCCTGCGATCGGGCTCTGCAACAAGGGTCGCGATTGCGGTGACGATGCCCCCCACTCCGAAGGCGATGATCGCTGCGCCGAGCAGGATCTTGTCGTCGGTCAGGCCCCCGATGCCGATGCCGATGCTCCCCGCCCCGAAGAAGAAGGCCGCTGCGCCGAGCAGGATCTTGCTGTCGGTCAGGAGCGCGATGCCGACGCCGATGAGCCCCGCCCCGAGGACGACGGCCGCAGCACCGAGCAGGATCTTGTCGTCGGTCAGGAACGCGATGCCGATGCCGACGATCGCCATCCCGCAGCCGGTGATCGCTGCGTCGTGCTGGATCTTGCTGTCGGTCAGGACCGCGATGCCGACGCCGATGATCGCCGCCCCGACGAAGAAGGCCGCTGCGCCGAGCAGGATCTTGTCGTCGGTCAGGGACGCGATGCCACCGCCGATGAGCGCCACTCCGAGGGCGATGATCGCTGCGCCGAACAGGATCATGCTGTCGGTCAGGGACGTGATGCCTATGCCGGCGATCGCCATCCCGCAGCCGGTGATCGCTGCGCCAAGCAGGATCTTGTCGTCGGTCAGGAACGCAATGCCACCGCCGATGAGCGCGATCCCGCCACCGACGCCCGCCGCGCCGACCATCAGGGTGACGGCGGTGTCGGTGGTGGTGGTGGTGAGGACGACGGTGACGGTCAGGGCCGTTGCGGTCAGGGTGGCGTAGGCGGCCCAAGGCGCTGGACCGACGACAGCCAAGAGTGCGCCGAGCAGGGCTAGGGCGAGCAGGGTTCGGGTCGTGTGGCGGACCAGGGGTGCGCGGGGTGGCAGCCGGCGCAGCGAGGTGGCCACCGACAGGACCGCGCCGGCGGCTGTCGCGGCGGCGACGCCCCGGTAGCCGACGTCGTTGCTCAGGACGTTGATGCCCATGCCGCCGGCCGCGCCGAGGAACACCCCGGACAGCCGTGTGCGCCAGTCCAAGCGGGTGCTCTGTGTGTCGGTCTCACCCGTGGTGCTCACCCCATCAGCATGACGTGAACGATCGAGCCTGGCCCGGCCGGTCACTTAGGCTCGCCGGCGGTGAACCGTACGGTGGTGAGGATGGCGGTGGACGCGTTCATGCCGCCAGCCCAGGCGACTAGGCCGGCGGTGGGCGGAGCTGGTGTGAGCGAGGTGCGCGGTGCCCAAGTGGCCGCTCGTGCGTTCCCGGCGTCGACCGGGTCCGCTGTCGCGAGCGCCGCAGCGGGACGGAAAGCGGGTACCCAGCAGCCAGCGAGGCCCGCCGCGCCAGGAAGAACCCCTGAGGTGCCGGGTCGGTAGCGAACGTCATCAGCGGGCGATCATGAAGAATCTGTGTACCCGTTTGCCTCTACCCGCTGACCGCACCAGAACCGCTACGATGCTCCGTTGCACTTCTGGTGCGGTCAGCGGGCACACGGTGTCCAAGATCGGCGACGAGACAACCCGGCCTGGAGCGTTCACTGTTGCACCTGGCGCTGCTGTTCGGCAGGCCGGAGAAGGGCCTCCCGCCCGCCATCGACCGTAGGAAGTTGGACGGCGGGCGGGGAGCCCGTACCGATCGGAGAATGACACATGCTCGGCCTTGATGACCAGCACGGTTGGGTCGCCGCCGTCCTGCTGATCACCTTCCCCACCGCGGTGGTGTCGCTCGGCGTCGTCCTGGTGGCGGTCCTGGCCTTGGCCGCCCGGCACCCGCGGACTCGCCGCCACTGCATCGACGTCCTCGCTCAGCTCACCCGGTACGTCGGTGTGCTGCGGAGTAAGCGATGAGCGTCGTGTCGCCGCTGCCGCCGGGCCGCCCTCGGGCGGCCCGGCCGGACCGCGCGGTCATCAACACCCGGCTGCTCAGCGCCTGCGATGGTCCCGAGGGGAGCACCCTCCTGCACGAGGAGGTCGGGCGGAACCTGGAGCACCTCTGGCAGTTCGGCGGCAACCGCGACGGCAAGACCCCCGGGCCCCGCCCCGACTGGATCTTCATCCATCCGGCGTTTGTGATGCAGCAACCCGGCGCCGATCACGGGCCAGCCCTGGCCCGCCTGGTCCCCGCCAAAGGACTGCCGCTTCGCCTGGAGCTGCTCATGCTCTTCGACGCGCAGTGCCGGTACAGCCCTGGGGACCGGGTCCGCATCAACCGCTCGTTCGAGGACGTGGAGACGAACGCGCCGATCAAGAGCTGGCAGAAGGTAGTGCTGTCCGACACCACCTCCAAATACCGGGAGGCCGGCGCACTGCGGGGCCGGCAGATCAAAGAAGCGCTGCGTGTGCTCGACAAGCAGCACCTGGTGGACATCGGCCCGGACAAGAGCCGCCCCGGCCGGCGGGACCTCAACCGGATCACGCTGCTGTCCGAGGCCAGCACCCCGGTCAACCGGCCCAAGTACACCGTGCCGACAGGTGGCGTGTACGTCTCGCGGCACTTCTTCACCAGCCTGTGGGTGTTCGCGCTCACGAACACCGAGATCGCCGTGTTCCTCGCCCTCTCGGCGCGGCGCAGGGCCTTCCCGAGCGCTCACGCCACCTCCGGCGTGTACGTGCTGCAGAAGCACCGCGGCCAGTTCGGGTTGAAGGACAACACCTGGCGCAGCGCTCGCGAGCTGTACACCTACGGCCTGGTAGACCGCGTCCTTGATGCAGAGCGCGACACCCAGAACGGCAGGATCAGCGACTTCGGTGCCCGCTGGACGAAGCGCGAGGTCATGCCGACGCACTTCACCATCGTCGACACCGCGCTGGAGCAGCCGGCCGTAACCACCATCGACCGAGTCCTGAACAACCCCACCGCTGGGGATCAGTGGAGGCAGTGGTTCGGTTGAGCACCACCTGCGGCGGGCGCGACCTACATGAGGTTGGCGACGTCGCTGAGCTGCTATCCGGCTCGATCAACACCGGTAGTCGGCACGCCGCATCGGCCGAGCGTTGGCCAGTGACAGCCTCACCGGACCCGGGGATGCCCCGAGTCCGGTGAGGACCGGCATGGTGACGTTGAGCTTCCTGACAGTGAAGCGGACGCACCAGACCTTGTTACTGAACGCGGCGTAGGCGACCGGCGGGACTCGCCGCCCCTGCGTTGCTGGTGGGCTCTGGGTGTGCGCCGTGGCCGGCGTCGAGTCCACCAAGCTCTTCCTCGCCCAGGTGGACCACCCCGGCGTTGACGACGATCCGGGCAGCTGCCTTGGCGGCGGCCACGCTGAGATGGACGGTGCCGCCGTTGACCACGACGCCCTTGCCGGTGGTGATGGCGGCGGACCCGATATGGACGATGCCGTCGTTGACCACGATCTCGTCCGCGACAGCCGAGAGGTCCATGGGCGCCCGACGTGCTTTGCGGGCGACCATGGCGTTGTGGTTCGCGGCCACCCAGGCAGCGTGGCAGCGTCGAAGGTCGGCATCCGATCCGTTGAGCGCCTTGATCACGTACTGCACCGAGTCCCAGCCGGGCAAGCTGGGTCCGGCGAAGACCCGCGACACGGTGGCTGCGCTGAGACCTGTCTGCGCAGCGAGCCGTCGGACGGAGGGGTTGCCCTGCCGGAAGCGGAGCTGCCTGGCTATGTCACGCAGTTCTTCGTGGTGAGGATCGGTGGACCTGGTGGCCTCGATCATCGCCGTCGTCTCCCGCTGCCCGGGGTCGGACTTCGCCGTGGTGCTCATGCCGCCACCCCACGCCCGTTCGTAGGCCGCTCAGTTCCGGGCGGGCCATCAACGAGCGGGCCGTCCACTGCGGGCGCCGGTTCGGCGGGCGGGATGAAGGTCGCCAGGGGAGGGGGCGGGGCGGTGTTGCGGTCGTTGACAATCCAACCGACCGCGTGGCTGGCGACCACGAAGATGATGACGGTGGCACCGACCGCGGCGAGCGGTTCGTAGCCGAGCCAGATCAGCGTGCCGATCACGATCAGCACGAGAATGAGCACGATGACTCTCCATCGCCAACGGCGATCTTCGAGCCATGGCGTGTGCGACATGGCGTCTCCTTGGGGGAGCCGATCAACAACTCGATCGGTGTCGTTGGGGTTGGTACCCGGGACTTTTCGGAGCCGTGCATATGGAGTTAGAGCCTGCGCTCCCCGACTGGTCGGGGCTGACAGTGCGCAGCGCCTCCACAGCATACTGTGGCGGATCGATAAACGCTTAGCGGCCCCCACTCGGCGACTTCTGCAACCGTCTATTTAAGAGATTGATCCGCATTGTCCGAGAAACGCGAGAGGGTCGAGGAATTGATCTCCTCGACCCTCTTCAGCCGGCGCTCCCGCTGTCAGACAGGGCGCCGCTCACTCCGCCGATCGCCCGGGTACCAACCAGACAACGCCTCGGAGCAGAATCATCCACCGATCTTGGGTGGAGCTCTTCGGCCACCAGTGTCCTCGTCACCCGGGCGTGAGCGTCATGGTTTGAAACAAAAAGAAACATGGTGGTGTCGGGGCGTTGTTTCTGAGACAACCTGTGCGGCTCAGGAGCATGGCGCGGTCCACGACGAGCGACTGCGCGTTTCCACTGTTTCTTGGTGTACCGACGAACATTGCTGAAACATTGACTGGCGGACTTCTTGGTTCTCGCGTGAGGTGGCTCCGTTAGGTGATCGATGTGGACGACTCCATCGTGTTCGCCGGGTCAGCGCGCATGGTCTTGATCGATGGTGGCGTGATGAACGGTCGCCGGGGCTGGCAGGACTGTCGAGCTTGTTGGGACTGCCCGAGTGATCGGAACGAAGGCGGTGGCCGCGACCGCCGCCGCGTCGGCCGTCCGGGAGTCCGACACGCGCGCCTGAGACGCTGGTACCGGGGTGAGCTTGGTCCAGACGAGGTGGGCCAGGCCAGCGCGGAATGCTTCGTCGCCGTGCAGGTCGGCGAGCCGCGCGACGTCGGCAGGGTCGTCGAGCTGGCCGATGGCGGTGGTCATGGCAGCGGCGAAGGCGCTACCGAAGGCGGCCTCGTCGCCGGCGCGGGCGGCGGCTTGGACCTGGTCGACGCGTAGCGCCTGTGTGCCGCAGGCATCGAGCAGCGCCCGGTCGTGCTGGGTGGTGGCAGCGACGATCGTCGCCGGTGTCAGCGGGTCGACCACCTGAGGCTGGTCGGGCTCGCTGCGGTGCTCAACGGGCACGGCGGGCGTCGACGGCGGCGGTGGCGCGTCGTGGACGACCTTGTGTACCGCTTGCCCGGCCACTGTGTAGAGCTGTTGGCGCCAGGCCGGGTCGTCGCACTTGAGCATCACCGCGACGGCCATCTCCGGGTTGCCGGGGTCGGCCAGGGCGTGGGTGAGGGCCTTGTCGAACGGGGCGGCGAAGGCGGACAGATCCGTCGTGCGGGCGGTGTCCTGGACAACGCGGTCGGCGGCGACGTGCTGTATCCGCCGGTCCAGCCAGGTCTGCTCGTCGGGGGTCAGACTCTCGCGGGCCTCGGCCGGCATCCACTCCGCCACGGTGACCGGCACCGCGGGCGGCGCGGCTGAGGCCGGCTGTGGTGGGTGGGCCATCAGGTCCATGACCGCGTTGATAGCGCGCAGCCGGCGGCGGGCGTCGAGTAGCTCATCGCGGCGGGGGAACGGCTGGTCAAGGTGCTCGGCGGCGCGGGCGATCTCCTGTTGCTGAGCGGCGATGCGGGCCTGCACGGTGGCTCGGGCGCCATCGAGGTCGGCGAGCTGGTTTTCCAACCGGCGGACCAGGCCGGTGGGGTCGCCTTCGACGGCGGCGGTGAAGCTGACGGTGGTGGAGGAGTCGGGGATTCCGTCGAATCGCAGCGCGACCAGCATGCCGTCCCGGCCGGCCCAGAACACCGCGTCGACGCGGAAACCGCCGAGCTCGGCCACACCGGTGGCTTCCCGCTGGTCGGTGGAGGCGACGCCTTGACCGGTGGCGGTCAGGGCGAGTTGCAGCGCCCGGCCGGCCTCGGCGCGCTTCGTGAACGGGTGGCCCGCGACGGTCATGGCGAACTTGTCGCCGCGGGTGTCACGGCGGCGGGCGATCGCGGCGTCGAGGACATCGACGCGGCGGCTGTCCTTGGTGATCCACGCCTTGAGGTCGCCGATCTGCCGGCGTAGCGAATGCTGGGTGTGGTGGTGGGCGCGGTCGGCGCGTTCCAGGCGGGTGAGGTCCTGGGCGACTTCCTCTCGGTCCATCAGCAGGGGGTTGCCGGTGGCGATGGCCTTGATCTGGTGGGCTTGCAGGGTCTCGTCGCTGACGTCCTCGATCTCCCGGGCCGAGGTGCCGCGCATGATCTGGTCGATGAAGGTGCCCTTGCGGGCCACGGTCTGCCAGGAGAACGCGTCGAAGCTGCCGGCGACGACGTAGCGGAAGATTTCGACCTCGGGGTTTTGGTTGCCCTGGCGGAGGATGCGGCCTTCGCGTTGGGTGACGTCGGCCGGCCGCCATGGGCAGTCGAGGTGATGCAGCGCGATCGCGCGGGCCTGCACGTTGGTGCCGACGCCCATCTTGGCGGTGGAGCCGATCAGTACGGCGACGTCGCCGGTACGGCACGCGCTGAACAGCGAGGCCTTCTTCGCGTCGGTGTCGGCCTCGTGGATGTAGCGGATCTTCTCCCGGGGCATCCCTTGGTCGACCAGCAGGTCGGCGAGGGCGTCGTAGGCGTTCCACTTCTCGGGGTTCGGGGTGCTCTGGTCGCAGAAGACGAGCTGCAGGGCACCCGGCGTGGGGTGCGGCACCGGCGTGTCGGCATCGGGGTTGACCAGGTAGGCGTTGTCGCGGGTGTCGCGCCAGATCGCGGCGATGCGCTGCGCGGCAGCGTCGATCTTGCCGGGGGTGTCCTGGTGGAGGCCGATCAGGCGCAGGTCCAGCGACGCGGCGCGGGCCTCACCCGAGACCTTGAGCATGTTGTCGACGGTGGGGTCGACCCTGCGGTTGCGGATGTCCTCGACCCGATCGTCCAGCCCGGAGATGAAGTCCACCAGCTCGGGCGCCGGGTCGAGGGTGACGATGTGCGGGGCGCGTTCGCCGTCCTCGCGCTGGGCCAGCACCGGGGTGGGCAGGGCCAGGTCCTCAGGCGTGCGGACGTCGCCGTAGGTCCGCATCATCAGCGACAGCTCGGGCACGTTGGCGTACTTGGCCAGGCGGGCGCGCATCTGGAAGCCCTGCCCGGTGGGAGACACCTCGATCGCGGTGACGACCTTGGCGAAGGTGGACGCCCAGGTGTCGAAGTCGGTGGTGCCGGTGGCCGTCAGTAGGTCCGGTCGGAGCTGGCGGGTCACCACGTACAACTCACGCACGCTGTTGGCGATGGGGGTGGCGGTGGCCCCGCACACCACCCGCATGCCGCGCTCGCGGCGCAGGTAGGACAGCTTCATGCGGAAGTCGACCGCCCGGTCGGAGCCGTCGTTGCCGGCGTCGGGGATGGAGCTGGTGATGGTGTCGTTCTTCAGCTCGTGCAGCTCGTCGCGGTAGACGAAGTCGATGCCGGTCTGCTCGAAGGTGACGCCCGGGTCCTTGACCTTGTCGAGCTTCTCCTTGATCCGCTGCTCTTTGCGCAGCAACGCCTTCTGCAACCGTTTCACGCTGCTGGACTGCCGGGTGCTCTCACCGTCGGCGATGGCCCGTTCCCCGGCGCGGACGATCTTGTCGCGCAGCTCTTCCAGCTCATCGTCGAGGAAGCGGCGCTGCTCGTCGGGCGACAGTGACAGCCGCTCGAAGAACGAGGCGGCCATGATGATCGCGTCCCAGTCGCCGGTGGCGCAGCGGGCCACGAACCGGCGCCGCCGGTCGGTGCTCATGTCGTCGCGGCCGGCGGCCAGCAGCCGCGCTCGGGGGTAGATCTGCAGGAACTCGCGGCTGAACTGCTCCAGCATGTGGTTGGGCACGACGATCGCCGGCTTGTTGACCAGGCCGAGGCGGCGCTGTTCCATCGCCGAGATGGCCATCACCGCGGTCTTGCCCGCCCCGACCGCGTGGAACAGCCCGACGGCGGGCTCGGCCACGATCCGGGCCACCGCTTCCACCTGGTGCGGGCGGGGTGTGAAGCCCACGGCGATGCCGGGCAGGGACCGGGTCACCCCGACGTAGCTGCGCGGCACGGTGGCGTTGAACATCTCGTTGTAGCGGGTGGCGACCTGCTCGGCCCGGTCCGGGTCCTCCCACACCCACGCCCCGAAGCGTTCCTCCAGTTCGATCGCCTTGGCCTGCGCCGCAGCGGTGGCCTCCACATCCAGGGCGCGTTTGCCGTCCTCGATCTCGACGAACACCCGGATCGGGGTCTTGGTCAGCAGTCGCTGCGCCAGGTCCGGCGCGGCCATGCCCGGCGTACCCCAGGTGGAGCGGGACAGGACGCCGCTGCGGGAGCCACGGACCCGCCAGTCGGATCCGCCGGTGTGCTCCACCCGCAGGCCCGGGTCGCGCAGTGTCTCCTGCAGGAACTGCTCCACGATGGGGGCCGGCAGGAACGGGGCGCCGAACGCGGCGTCGATCTCCCCGGGTCCGAGGTCGCGGGGGATCACGCGTTGCAGAGCCCGCACGTTGGTCTCGAAGCGCTGGTCCGCTTCGGTGGCGGCCTGGGCGTCGCGCAGCTTGACGCGCACGTTGCCCGACAGGTACTCGGGGGCCTCCACCAGGCGGCCCGAGGCGGGCTCGTCGTAGACCAGGTCGCCGAGTGCGGCGCGGGCCTCCGGCTCGCTGACGCCGAGCAGGCGGGCCACCTCGGGCAGTCGGACCTCGCCGTGGGTGTCGACGCAGATGGCCAGGGCGTCGGCCGGGGTGTCCGCGCCGAGCTGCGGGGCGCGGGGCAGGATCACCCGCCGGGCGAAGATGTCAGCCTTGGTCGCGGTCTGGTTGGCGTCGTCGAAGTGCTCCAACGCGAACACGGTGGCGGCGTGCGGGTCGACCTGCCGGAACTTGCCCATCGGCGGGTTGATCCTGGCCATCTTCGGCTCGCCGGTCTCCGGATCCAGGCGACCGGTGGGGCGCAGCGTGTACCGGTTGAGCGGCCCGTGGACGGCCACGTAGGCGTCGTACCGGTCGTTGAGCTGGGCGCGCAGCGCCGCCGGTGAGCCCTCCCGGGCGGGGCCGCCGTGCTCGTCGCCGTCGTCGACGGTGGCGGCTTCCGCGGACAGCAGGGCGGTCACGGTGTCGCGCAGCCCGAGCAGCGCACGCAGCTCGTCGGCCTGGGTGGCCGGGGCCTCGTGCGGCACCACCTGCCCGTCGGCGACGGTGGTGAAGGTGCCGTCGTCCAGGGCCTCGATGTGGCCCTCGGCGCGGTCAGTCGGCGCGAGCACCGCCAGCGGCGCCTGCTGCAGGTCCTGCTCAGCGCGGGCCGTCATGGTCAGCCCCTCGCGTCGGGCCTCGTCGACGACGTCGCGCAGCACCCGGGCCAGGTCCTCGGCCGTGTCGCCGGTCGCGCGCACGACCAGCTCGCCATCGCGGTTCATGCCCCGGGTCAGGATCATCTCGCCGAGCACCCGCTCCGGGCGGTCGGCGAAGTAGTCGTTGATGTGATCGGGCTGCTCAGCGTCGGTGTCGAGATCGAGTTGGCGGGTCTTCTCCCACGTCATCGGGGACGGTTCCCGGTCGGGTTCGCGGCGGCGCAGGATCAGCAGGTCGGTGATGGCCTGCGTCCCGGCGGCGGCCCGGTGCGCGTTCGACGGCAGGCGTACCGCGGCGACCAGGTCGGCCAGCGCGGCCATCTCCCGCCGCGCTGCCGGGTGCCGGGCGTCCATAGTGAAGCGAGAGGTCAGCACCGCGACCAGGCCGCCGGGCCGGGTCAGATGCAGGCTCTTGATGATGAAGTGGTTGTGCATCGAATGCCGGGCCGGGTTGTGCCGCCGGTCGACCAGCGGCATCTTCGCGAACGGCACGTTGCCCACGGCCAGGTCGAACGCGCCGGACGGGGCCCGGGTGTCGGCGAAGCTCTCGGCGCGGATCTCCGCGTGCGGGTACAGGGCGGCGGCGATACCAGCGGTCACCGGGTCCAGCTCCACACCGACCATCCGCGCGGTATCCGGGGCCAGGCCGATGAAGTTGCCGGATCCGCAGCCCGGTTCCAGCACCGTCCCGCCGTCGAAGCCGAGCTCCCGCACGGCGTCCCAGATCGCCCGCACGTACGCGACGTCGGTGTAGTACGCGCTCAGGGTCGTCAGTTCGGCGGCGGCGTATTCAGCCGGCGACAGCAGCTCCCGCAGCTCGGCGCGCTGCTCGGCGAGCCGGACGAAGTCGGGGTGGTTGGTGCGGGACTCAAACACCCCCGGCACCGCGCCCCAACTCGCCCACCGCCCCAACTTGGCCTGCTCCTGCGCGGTCGCCGGCCGACCGGCGGACTGGATCTCGCGCAGGGTTCGCAGCGCCGTGAGGTTCGCCCGCAGCTTGGCCATCTCGCCGGCGGGCGCCAGGTCCTGCTGGCCGGCCGGGCGGAACGATTCCACGGCATCAACCACCGCGGCGGCCGGCGCGGGGTCGACCGTGGTCGGTTCGTCGTCGCTGGGCTCGACCGCGCCAGCGGCGGCCGGGTCGGCTACCGGGCTGGCATCACCGGGTTGTCCTCGTCGTCCTGGTCGTCCTCTTCCTCCGCTACCCGCTGCCACCACGGGTCGCTCGGGTCCTCCACCAGCGGCGTCCACCCCGGACCGGCCGCTGGCGTCGGTGCGGTCGACGGCTGGGGCGGCGGGCTGTCCGTCGCCGGGTCGACGAGGATCAGCTCGGGCAGAATCTCTTCCTCGGCCATCTGCTTCGCCGCGGTCAGCCGACCCAGCTTGCCGAGGTACCCCTCGTCCGGCTGGTCCGGACCGGCCAACTCCCGGGTCCGCTGCTCGATCGCCGTCGCTGCCTGCTCCCCCAAAGTCGAGAAGAAGCTGCTCGGGTCCGGAATGGTCGCGTACCTCTGGGGCAGGTACGTCTGCCAGTGCTTCTGGGCCTGTGCCCCGTAGTGGTTCATCGGTTTCCTCCGCGCCCTGGTCGTCCTGGTCATCTGCGGTGGGCGTGTCGGCGGTGTCCACCTTGCCCTGGTCGACCACGGGCGGGGCGTGCGCCGCCGCCGCGCCATCCAGCACGGCCGGTGCGGGCGCGGGCACGTCGAGCGCCGGTGACGCCGGCGGTAGGTCGGTGGCCACGGGCGCGGGGTCCAGACGCTGGGCGACATACGTCTCCAACGCGGCGATGTCCACCCCGCTCGCGCCGACCTGGTAGCGCAGCATCGAGCGTGCCGACCGGGCGACACCGGCCCGACCGGCCGGCGTCTGGTAGGTCCGCGCCGCCCAATCAACCCGCGCGGTGATGACCGCTTCCAGCAGCGGGCGGGGCTGGTCCTGGGGGCGAGGGCCGACCGCCCGCAGCGCCCCGGCGCCACTCGGGTGGGTCTGCACTGCCGGTGCGAGCAGGTGATAGGCGCGCTCCGCCGCGCGCCGGCCGGCATCTCCCGTGGCGATGGCCACCGTGACACCGGCGGTCACCTCGGTCTGTTCGGTCAGCACGGCGACCTGGCCCGGCGTCAGCGTCGGCCCGCACGGCGCCACCACCACCGGGGCGTCCTCGCCGGCCGTCGCGGACCGGGCGATCGCCTCCAACGCCGTGGCGGCCACGACCACCGGGCGGCCGGACCGCTCAGGCTGCTCGGCGAGGCCGACTAGCACGTCGGCGGGCCGGTGGATCGCGGTGGCCGGGCCGTGCAGCACCGGCGGCACCGAGGCGTCAGCGCCGGGCGGGGCGTAGCCGACGAAGCTCACCACCGCGTGTGGTGGCCGGTGCTCACGCACCCCGACCATCACCCGGTCCTGGAACCGGTCGACCAGGTGCCCGCCCCGGCCGGTTGACGCCAAACCAGACGCAAGGATCTCCACATCGGTGAAGCCCGTCCGGCGTAGCTCGTTGACCAGCGCCGTCGGCCGGCCCGGCGCGTAACCCAGCACCCACCGGCCATCCATCGGCACGCCCTGCCCGGCCAGCCACCGGCGCGGCCCGGCCCCATCCGGCCCGTCAAGCTGCTCCCGATAGAAGCGGGCCGCCGTCTCCTGCGCGGCCAACAGTCGGTCCTGCTCGGCCGAGGTCGTTGCGCGTGACGCGGTGGGTCGCGGTGTGACCTGGGCGTGCAGTGACGCCGCGCGCAGGGCCAGCGCCGCCGCCCGATCGCCAGCCGCGTCGACGCGCTCGGCGACCTCAGCGGAAACCAGGCCGGGCTGCTCCGGCGTCGTCATGATGCCCGCTCGTCGTCGGGCTCACCCGCTGTCAGCACCCCTTGGGCACGCAGCCGCTCGAACAGCCGCTGGTGGTACTCCAGCGTGGACGTGAGTTGGTCAATCTGGTCCTGCAAGCCTGCGATGGTGCCCTCCACAGCGCCCGGCTGGGAACGCTGCGCAGATTCGTCGGTCATCGAGCCCCCGTAGTGATCGACTGCAAGCCCACGGTAGTCAGCCCCGCACGCCTCGTCGAGGGCATCCCGGCTGACCAGCCCAGCCTCATCCAGTCGCCTGTCCGTACCGGCCAGGCGGGAGGCGACACCTAACGAGCGAGGGCGAGCACCGCGAACGGTGCTCGCCCTCAAGGTGAAGCTCGTTCTCCTCGCTAGACCACCCAGGGGCCGAAGCCCAGGACGATCAGCACCACGACGACGATCTGGATCACCACGGCCTTCGGGGCACGCAGCGATAGGCGCAGCTCAGTCACCTTTTCACACCTCCTCCCAACATCTGACTCATCGCGGGGATGGCCAATTCCGGTGGTACGTCCGGGGCGGGTGCAACCGCGATCCGGGCGTCGGATACCGCCGGAGCCGGGCTCATCGTACGTGCCGGGTCGAATCCCGGTCAATTCAGGTCACGCCCCAGGCGGGCACTTCACGAACTGAATCCCGACGACCTTCTCGGTAGTGAGGTTGCAGGTTTTGCAGGGTTTGCAGGGTTCCCTCGGCGAGCGAAGCGTGTAAACGTTGTCCGGATGCTCCGAACACCTTTACAGCTCGACGTCTCCGGCCCTACGAGTGGACCACCGTCCAGCTTCGGTCGGGCCGACTGAATCTAGGTTGAAGCAGAGATACCGCAGGTCAACGCCGGGTGCCATCCTGTCGGAACCGCATAATATGGTTCCATGCTCCTCGGTTCAGGCGATGTTGTCGAACTGTAAGTTCTGCCGTTTAGGCGGATCGATGTATCAGGTGTGGTACATGGCTCAACTAAACGAACTCGCTATGCATGGAAATGCTCATCGGTAGTTGCCGATTTACCAGAGGTGGCGCGGAGTGGCTTGGCTTTGGAAGTGTCATCCACCGATGAGTGACCGTCCAGGACTCTGGACGAGTAAATTAGAAGGCTGGAGAATATATCCTGATTCTATAATCAGGATCCGAGGTTATTAAGTCAATGCGGCTTGCTAGTTCAGTCCTTGTTGTGTCAGAATCAGTACGACAGGAAGTCGGCCGCCACGGCCTGTGACCTGCGACGAAGCTCCCCAACGGTCTGCCTCACGCGGGGATGGCCAATGGGTTGATGGCTCCTCCGGTGCAACGGAGGAGCCATCTTTTTTGGCCCTGTTCGATGCTCGTCGGCCCGCCTTAGCGAGGCCAGCAGATCGCCGTCCTCCGAGCGTGCATGCACTGCTACGCGCTGCTAGCGAAGGTCATTTCCAGGACTGGTGGACCTGCTGCGTGGTGGCCCAGGACGGCTGTGACAACTGCCGTTTTCAGTGGGAGCCCGATGAGTTCTAGGTGCCAGGCTCGGATATCCCTGTGACATCCGGGCAGGTGTGTCGCAGGGCGCCGATGCGTATGAGCCCGACGTGGGGAAGTGTTGGCTGCGCGACAGAAACCTCGATGGCTCTTCATCATCGACTTTCGGAACCCCTTCCTGTGGGCTATGGCTATCGGTCGCTCAGTGTCGCCGTGGCCAGGGCTCGTGTCCTCTCACGACCGTGGCGTCTCGCGTATGGGCCAGGAGGACGCCACGTGTTCAGTGAGCCCAGCTGCCGTCCTCGGCTGGCTCGCAGACGCGCGTGGTCGTGGGGGGCTCTGGTGGTGGACTTGAAGACGCTGTTCGGGCGGCCGGGACGGAGCTCCGGACCGAAGCGCCTCGACCGGCCACCTGTCGGATGCCGCTGGTGGGCCCTGCACGAGCGAGCCAGGGTGTCGGCGTACACAGGGCGCCACAGGGACGATCTCGTGGCCGAGGGGTTGACGAAGTGCGCGATGTGGCAGGGTCGCCGGGTTGGCCGAAGGCCCTTGGTCCTGTGTCGAAGGACGTCCGAGATTTCGATTAAAGCTGGCAGCACGCAGGGCATTTGGGATTTCCGAAAGCCCTACGGGGCTGAAGGGCCGCCGGCAAGCCGGCGATCAGGAAGGCGCTACGCGCCATCTCCTCTAAGCGCGGCCTCAGCTTGCCACGGCCCCACTCCCGGTCAAGGGGACGCAAAACATCTTGGCTGAGGGACGCCAAGATCTTTTGCTCTTCGCCCCTTGACCGCGAGCCTCGGGGGCCGCGACGGCGCCGAGAAGCGTGGCGGACGGGCCGCCACCACGCCAATCGGCCGCGCCAAACCCACCCGCCTCTTCAGGTCACCGGTGGGCGCGCAGAAGGAGAACCACGATGACGATCAGCCGCCCCGCCCAGCTCGCCCCCGTCCGCGTCGGTCGCGGGAAGGCCGTGCACCTGGGCAGCCTGAGCAGCATCACCGGGCCCGACGGCAGCCCTCGCTACGTCGCCTCCTGGTGCGGTGCCAGCGGTCGCGGCGACGACGTCCGCGCCGGCGAGGCGATCACCGACCCCATCGACTGCCGCACCTGCCTGCGCACCCAGCCGCGCCCCATCGAGCTGATCAACGCCGGCCTGACCGGTGAACCCACCACCCTGCCCCACACCGGCCTCGTCGTCCCCCACACCAAGCTGCGCGTCACCGACGTCCGGCGCGTCCCCGGCACCGGCGGAACCCGCGCCCGGCTCATGCTCGGCGAGCACTTCATCGGCTACATCAGCAGCAGCGTGCACTTCCAGCCCATCGGCGGCGCCTGGATCGACACCACCGACCTCGCCGGCTACGCGGCGGACTGCCGCACCGCCGCCGGGAAGACCCTCAACGTCCGCGACGTGCTCGGCACCCTGATCCGCGAGCACGAGGCCGCAGACCATCGGCACGCCATCCCGGCTGCCGAGTTCGACCACAACAACGAGTGCGTCGGCTGCGGCACCGCCGGCCACGACGAGCCGTGTGATCCGACCTGCCCCTTCATTACCGGCACGTTCGGTCCGGCCGTCACCCTGCGCGCCGCCGCCGGCCGCCTGACGCAGCACCCCGGCAAGATCGGCTACCTAGTTCGTAGCGCGATCCGTGCCGCTGCCCGGCACCTCACCGGCAGCCCTCGCTGCTACGACCTCGCCGAGGCGACCATCAGCGTGCTCGGGGACCACCTCACCGAGCAGGCAGACCCGGCATTCAAGCAGATGACCGGCGGGGAGTTGATCACCTGGCACGGCCAGTGCGCCCCCCTGAGCACCATCACCGGTGCCCTGTACGCCGCTGCGGCCCGATACGACGGCAGCGACTTCGACCCGACCGAAGACTTCGCCGCTCTCCCGGCGTAGACGCGAAGCGGGCCGACCCCGAACGTGGGTCGGCCCGCCGTCAACTCTCGCCCGTCATCGAGCAGCCCGCCGCTGGCCAGCGGTGCGCCTTGGTGATCACGGGCACCAGGCCGCCACCGGACCACAGCCAACGCGGGCGATCACCATGACCAGCAGCCACCGGGCCGACGCCCACACCATCCTCGCCACCGCCACCCCGGCCACCCACCGCCCACTGCTGGCCTGGGCCGTCGGGATCACCGCCTGCGGGCACGCCATCGACCCCCTGACCTACTGGCGCACCCGAGACGCCAGCCGATTCGCCCCTGATTACACCGGACGGACACTGCCCGCCGGCCGGATGCTCCGCCTCACCCGGGCACGGATCGAGATCACCGACGGGGGCTTGCACCAACCGCTGCGGTTGGCCTGGACCGACCTCGGCAACGTCCTCGACAGCGGCCGGATTACCGACGAGCTGATCTGGCGCTGCGAGCAGGCCGTCATTGCCTGGCGCGACCACCCAGGCGGATTCCGTGGTGCCGGCTGGAACGACGTCGTCGACGGCTGCTCCCGAGCCGGAGAGGCCGTGTGGACAGCGTGCCGGCCGGCCGACCCCGGTGAGCAGCTCGACCTGTTCGCCCTGACCATCTGAGGCGTGGTCAACGGCGCACGGCTGCGATAGTCAGATCGCGATGACCGGGCCGCCGCCAGCGATGCCGCCGTACAACCCGGGCTGACCGGTCAGGACGTGACAGCCCAGGTCGATGGCGGCCAGCACCGCGCTGGCCGCATCGACCCGGCCCACCGTGTCCAGGGTGACCGCGAGAGCGCGCCAACTGTCCGGCTCCGGGCTGAGCACCTCGGCGGCGCGGTGAGTGACGAGCAGCGCCAAGCGGTCCTGGTCGGCGACGACCCGGGCCGCCTCGGCCAGACACAGCACCGGCAACCCGAACACGGAGCCCTCTTCGTCGGCGACCTCGGCGATGACCTCGCCGACGTCGATCGACTCACGGCAAAACGCGATGATCGCGGACGCGTCGAGGATGACCCTGACGGTCGGGTCGGTCACGCGGCGCGGGCCGGCAGGCCCAGCTGCTCGCGGGCCTCCGCCTCAAGCGCCGGCGTCCACCGGGCGCGAGCGTCGTCCAGGCGGTGCCGGGCACGCGCCCGGCCTTCCTCGGTCACGACGATGCCAGCCGCAGCGAGCATCGCCGTGGTGTCGGTGGCGGTGTCCGGATCCTGGTCGGCCATCTTTACAGAATACCCCTGGCCAGCCCAGATACCCATGGCCAGACCAGCAGCCACCAACAACTCTGTGAGGCTGCCGTGTCAGGTGTGATCAGCGGCGAGCCTGATTGATCACCGCACCCGGCCTGGCGACCATCAGCGGAAGAACCCGGCAACGCCCGTCGATCCAGTCCCGGGTCACCGGGCACAACCAGCCGGCCACCTCGATCGCGGTAGCGCGTAGGTCGGCAACCGGCCGGTTGAACATCGGCTCGTGGTGAGCCATCCGATTGCGGGCCTCATGGAGTCGACCCACGGCGCTGTGCACCGTGCGACGGCGCTGACCAGGAAAAACCCGGTGCAAGCACCCACGCCACAGCGTGGCGTCGTAGCGGGTGGCCAGGAGGAACCGCCAGAAGCCGAGGTTCAGCTCGGCAATCACCCGCCCGGGTGCCTCGGAGCGGCCGTCGCGGGTCGCGCGGCCACGCGCCTTGGCGACGTCCCGGCGGGCCTCGTCGGTCAGCACCGCGCCCGGATCGAGATACCAGCTGGGATCGGCGAAGCGCCGTCGTGACCATGCCGTCAGCTCCTCATGCAGAGCGTTGCGCAGCAGGATCTCCAGATGCCCCAGCGTCGTGCCGAGCGCGGCCGAGATCTCGGCGTTCCATTCGTACAGCGCCATAGCGGCGGCCAGGTCCCCGCCGCACGCCGCCCGGTACGGCGCCAAGCGTTCCGGGGACCACCGCCGTTCCAGCGTCGCCAGCTCAGACGCGCCCACCGAAACTCCTCTTTCGCCGACCGAGCTGGGCAACCGCGCTATGCTTGCCCAGAAGACCCCGGCCAGCCTCTGCCCCTCGCGGGTATGCAGCCGGGGTTTTGACTTGTCCAGGGCCCTACACGGAGGCGGCGGCCAGCCGCGTGTCCGAGGCAGCTGGGTCCAGCGCACGCAGCATCACCGGCACATCCAGCACCTGCAGGTACGCGTAGTGCGGGCTGCCGTTCGACCGGTCGAGTGAGGTCATACCTCGCAGTGCGCGGGAGGCCGGGTGTTGGAGGTCCGCTGCGGCCTGCCACAGCATGGCCGCGACCTGGTGCGGATCAGGGCCCGTGCGCCACTCGATCTTCCAGGTCTGGTCCGCGCTCCACCATCGGAGCGCCGTCATCTCGCCGAGAACACCGATGAGGGCTAGGGCGTGCATGACGCGGCCCAGCGCCGCGAAGTACCGCTCAGGCTGATGAAACTCACTGGCAGGCTGACTCGTCATGCCCTGCTCAACGACCAAGCCCGCCGTCCGGCGAGCGCGAACGCGGTGCGGCCCCCAACCCGCGTCAGGATGGGGCCGCTGAACGCGGGTCGAACTGGGACTGAGCGTACCGGCTCGGCTATTGCGTACCGGCGAAGCCGTCAACGTAAACGGCAGTTGCGTCGTCGGAGCACTTGTTGCGTCGCCACCGCGTTCCGTGCGGGTCTTCGGCCTCAGCCTGGCGTACGCGGGCGATCAATTTTGCCGGCCCTTCGGAGCAGAGCAGGTTTACTGCGCCGGGCCAGTCGAGCAGGCCGAGCGTGACGGCACGAGCAGCACCATCGCTCAGAACAGCCAACCGCGTTCGATCATCCACGGGGGCAGCGCCGATCAGAGCGTGCTGCGCGGCAGTCGGGTCGGCCTCGGCGATCCAGTACCCACCGGGCACGTTTCGAGCGGCCAGCTCGGTGTGCTTCATGGCGAGCAGGGCGGCGGTCTTGCTTGGTGAACCGATCGGATATCGGTCCGCTTCCACCCGCTCTGCAGTAGCCGTACGGCTCACCCGATCATCGGTTACCACGCTCAATCGGCCGCCCTGATCGACGACCAGCGAGACATCGCCGAGAACCAGGTACTCAAGGCTGGTCGGGTAGAAGCGCACCAGGCCGATGGCGGCCGAAGGGGTCCCTGGGTGCTCCAGGTCGCAGGTGCCGCGGTGCTCCTCTGCGACTCGGCTGATCGCCTGAGCGAGTGCTGTTGGCAGCGGCGTGGACAGGTCACGCGCCAACTCGACGACGTTCTCGCCCAACCGACGGGCATACCAGGTCACGCCATGAAGGCAGCCGGTATCCGTTCGCGCGGTTGCACCGTCCAACACAGCCACCAGGTTCTCGCCAGCGTGGAGCCAGTCCTCGTTGTCTCGATCCGCGCTGCCTGGATCACTGTTGACCAGTATTCGCATGCGGTCATGCACCGTCGGGCCGGTAGATCGGCGTCAGAAGCTCGCTGGAGGTGATCTGGCGAGTGGCTGGATCGAAGCTGCAGGTGATCAGCGCGGACCAACGGCGCCCTCGTACCTCGCGGTAGATCTCGGCCAGGTGACCCTCAAGGTAATGGGCCGCCCCAGCCGTACCGGGGCCGTGAATGCCAGCGAGATACAAGAACGTTCCCTTGCCGTCGGGACGAGGGAGCCGGCCGATGTAGGCATAGTCGACGGGCTCGCCGCTGTCGCTCGGTGACCGGTACTCCTTGCCGGCATTTTTGTCGATCAGGTACCAGCCGCGCTCGTCAACGGCGAATCCCAGGTGCTCGTCTGCCTCCAGAACCTGACCCACGAATGGCAGCAGCCGCGGGCTCGTAAGGACGATCAGATTCGGTCGGTTCAGCTTCACCATGCCGGGTGGCGGCACGATTTCGTGGTCCGCGCTGAGGCCGACAGACCGAGTCAGTTGGGCGAGGCGGTCGTACGCGGCCAGGGCCTCGGCGGACAGCACAGCCAAGGGTTTGCCGTCTGGCCGGCCGGTTTCGTGCTTCCCGCCGATCGCGACGGTCAGGCGACCCGAACCAAGGAGTGCACGCTCGGGCCGAACGCCGGCGGATAGCAACTGCGAGACCCGCGATCGGGACATCCCCAGCTTCTCGGCAATCTGCAGCTGGGTCATCTTCCCGTCGTGCAGCAACCCCTCGAACAGCTCACGCCGCTCGCGTGAGAGTTCCGCGATGGCCATCTGGTGGTCATCGATGAGGGCGTTGATCTGGCGAGCGCGCTCAAGGGGATCTTGTGCGGCCGTCACGTCTTGCGGGTCCGGCACGGCGTACTCCACTCCGGTGAGGGGGCTAACCAGAGCCTAGTTGGTCAACCCAGGGGCCATGAGCCGGCCGATCTAGGGGGCTTTCGAGATTGAGTGATTCAGGGGGCTTGACCAAAGGTAAGGGCCGTGGTGTCCTAAGTCCATCCCCCTAAACACGGCAGTAAAGGGGGCTGAAAGACGGAAGCCCCGGCGGGATAGCAGCCCGCCGAGGCCCCAACGGCATCCACCCCAAGGAGGCTCAGATGCCAGCAATGAGGGTACGTCCTGTCCCGGCCGAACCGGTGCAGGCTCCTTCTGGATCGACGGCCAATGAGGTGTCCGCGCTGGTAGCGCGGGCGCAGGCTGGTGACGCTGAGGCGTTCGGTCTGCTCTACGACCGCCACGTCGACCAGCTCTACCGATTCGTGTCGACCCAGGTGCGCGACCGCCAGACGGCCGAGGACCTGACCTCGGAGACGTTCCTGCGGGCGCTGCACAACCTCAGCGCGTTCCGCCCAGGCGGCGACTTCGGCACCTGGCTCACCGCCATCGCCCGAAACCTGGCGGGCGGCCACGAGTCGCACAGCGTCGAGTTTCCCGTGGCCGAGGTGCACCTCCAGGCCGAGACGACGAGCGACCCGGCGGCGACGACGGTGACCCGCCTGGCCCACGCCGCGCTGATCGCCGGCGTCGACCAGCTCACCGCGCCGCAGCGGCAGTGCATCGTGCTGCGGTACTGGCGGGAGCTGTCGATCGACGAGACCGCTCAGGCGATGGGCAAGACCCCGAAGGCGATCAAGGGCCTACAGCGCAAGGCGCTCATGGCACTGCGCGGGCTGCTTCCAGCCGGGGTGGTGATGCCGGCATGAGCGCACCGACGATCACGCCGACCAACGGCACCGACACGGCCGCGCTGCTGCGCGCCGCCCAGGGCAAGCCGGCCGCCCCGACGCAGCGGCTGCCGATGGGCATCCGAGTCATCACCGGCCCCGGCGCCACCCCGGCCGCTCGGACCGATGCTCCCTCCGCGCCGGCCGCTCGGCCGCTGCGGACGCTGGATCAACTGCTGACCCTGGCGCAGGGCAGCGAGGCCGCGCGGACCCGCCAGCTTGCGGAGAAAATCACCAGCCTCGTTGACGAGCTGACCGGCCGGCTGGAGGCCGAGCTGGCCGCCGTGGCGCGTCAGCTCGCGGCGAAGGAGGCCGAGCTGGCCACCGAGCTGGCCGCGGTGCGCCAGCAGATGGGCACCGGTTCGGTGGGCACCGCGCAGCGTCTAGCGATCCGCCAGTGGGCGCAGGCCAACGGCTACGAGGTGGCCGAGCGCGGCCGGATTCCACGGAATGTTCTGCAGGCGTGGGCGACCGCGACCGCGACCGGGTCGGAGGTGACCCGGTGAAGGCGCTCAGAGTGTTGCTCCCAGCCGCCGGCGCGTTGTCGCTGCTCGGGCACGTGTGGGCCGCGCAGGTGGCCCGGTCGCAGCGGACCCGGCTGGTCGAGGCCCGCCGGAGCGCGACCACGGACCCGCTCACCGGTCTGGCGAACCGCGCCGGGCTGACCGCCGCGCTCGACGAGTTGGACGGCGAGTCCTTCGACCTGGTCCTGATCGACCTGGACCGCTTCAAGCCGGTCAACGACACCTACGGCCACGCCGCCGGCGACGCGCTGCTGGTCGAGATCGGCCGCCGGTTGCGAGAGCCGCTGGACGGCATCGACGGCGCGGTCGTCGCCCGCATCGGCGGTGACGAGTTCGTGCTCGCGTCGCCGTCGCCAGCGCCGCTGGCGCAGATCCTCGGCGCCGAGGTCATCCAGGCGTTGTCCGCGCCGATCGAAGTCGCCGACGGCATCACGGTGACGGTGACGGCCAGCGTCGGCGCGGTCCACGCAACCCCCGGAGATGACCGGGCTCGGGTCATGGCGGCGGCGGACGCCGCCGCGTACGAGGCCAAGCTGCGCGGCGGTGACGGCCTGGTCGAGCACTGCGTGCTCACCGAGCTGCCCGAGGCCGAGCAGCGCCCGTTGCTGCGGATGCGGGAGCTGGCGGCCCTGACGAACGCGCTGGGGGTGACCGCATGACCAGCATCAGCAGCAACGAGCACCGGGCGCTGGCCTGCCGGCCCCCGCTGGACGGGCCCCTGCTGCGGACGGTGTTCCAGGTGCCGCCCGCGCTGCGCCTGGACGACGTCGGCGCGCTGTGCCCGCTCGACGATGTGGTGCTGAACCGGCAAGTCGACGGCTGGGCGTGCCCGGCCTGCGGCGCTGCCTGGGACAGCGCGGGCCGCGACGGCTGGTGGCCGATCACGCCGGTTGACGGCGAGCTGGTCGACCAGGACGACGCCGGCGAGACCGGCACCAGCCGCCGTACCCGGATCGCGCTGGTCAGCATCCTGGTGGCCGGTCTGGCCGCCGCCACGGTGGACCTCGGCCGCCGGTACGCCGAGCACACCAGCGAGGTGCCGGAGCAGCTCGTCTACTCCCCCGCCGTCGCTGTCGGCCTGGTCGGCGTGGTGCTGGCTGGCCGGCGGGTCGCCCGCTGGGTCGGCGAGCACCGCCACCCCCTCGCCGTCGACGTCGACGAGGCCGACCTCAACCCCCTCGGCAAGGAGCTGCTCGCGCAGGTCCGGGCTCGACGCGGGGAGGCGTTCTGATGGCCGGGCGGCTGGTGGTGCGAGTCCACCTCGACTGGACCGCACCGGGCCACTACGACCGTGACCGGTCGCTGCCCTGCCGGGTCTGCGCCACCACCACCAAGATGCGCGACGCCAAGGGCGCGGCCTGCCACCAGTCCTGCGCCGAGGACGAGATCGCCCGCGAGCTGCTCGGCGCTGGGCAGGCGCTGATCACCGACGAGCGGGTGCCGGCACCCGCTAAGACCCTGGGAGCGGCGGCGTGAGCAAGGCGACCCGGATCCGCGCGACGTACTGGGACCCCGAGGGCACCACCTTCGGCATCCCGACGTTCTGGTGGCGGGGCGCTCCGGCCGGCTACGCCACGGCCCGTCAGCTCCGGGCGCAGGGCCTGCGCCCGGGTGGTCAGCCGATCGCGGCTCAGGTCATGTGGCGCGGGGTGGGCGGCGAGCGGGTGGCCTACCTCTACCGGGTCGACCAGGCGGCGGCCAAGCGCACCGCCACGGCGGCGCAGCTCACCGCGATCGGCAAGGCCCTGGCCGCCCGGCGCACCTGCCGCACCTGCGGCGTCCAGCGGCCCTACTACATCCCGCGCTCCCTGGGCGAGTGCCTGGACTGCGCACCAGCGATGGGAGCGGCCCGATGAAGGAGAAGGTCCGCGACGCGGCAACGGTAGGGCCGTGGATCGCGATGGCCGCCGCGGTAATCCTCACCGCCAAGGGTGAGTTCGACCTGGCGGTCCTGGCCCACTTCTCGGCGTGGATCGCCTGGATGTTCCCGGTGATGCTCGACGTGTACGTGATCACCGCGTTCCACCGTCGTCGGTGGAAGGACATGGTCGTCGGCATGCTGCTGATGATCTTCTGTCAGGTCGCGGTGCACCTCCTCCCGGTCTTCATCACCGAGGGCGAGGAGACGCCCTGGGGTCTGGTGATGGCGGTCGCCTGCGTCGCGCCGATCGTGGTGGTCCGGGTCAAGATGCTGACCGGTCGTACCGCAAAGGAGATAGAGGCAGCAGCGAAGGCGGCCGAGCGGGCGGAAGAGCTGCGGGCGGCGCGAGCGGAAACCGCCGCCGCGAAGGCGGCGCAGGTGGCAGCCGAGACGAAGGCCCGAGCGGAAACGGCACGGGCCGAGGCGGAAACCGCTGCCCGCGCCAAGGCGGAAACCCGCGCGGCCCAGGCGGAAAAGTTGGCACAGACGCAGGCGGAAAAGCAGGCGGAAATCGAGGCCGCCACGGAGGCGGAAATCGCCGCACACGCCCGCGCCGCCGCCGAGGCCGCCGACGCCGTCCGGGTCGCCGATCAGCGGGCCACCGCCGCGACCGAGGCTGCTGCCCTGGCCGAAGGCCGCCTCGCCGAGGCCCGTGACACCGCCGATCGGGCCAACACCGCCCGCGCCCTCACCGAGAAGGCCACGACCGACCAGATCCAGGCGCTCACCGATGCCGCTGAGCAGGCCGAACGCGACCACCAGCAGGCACTGGCCGAAGCCCGCTACACGAGTCAGGCCGCTCAGGAGCGAGCCGCAGAACTGGACGAAACGGTCCGGGCGCTGCGGGCGCAGCTCGACGAGGCGCAGCGCTTCGCCGAGCGGCTGGCCACCGCACGGGCCATCGCCGAGCAGGAGAGCCAGGCGATCAAGGACGCCCGCGACGGTCTCGTCAACGAGCTGGAGCGCACCCGCCGGGCCCTGGCTCGGGCGCAGGAACGGGCGGAAATCCACCCTGGCCGGCAGCCGGAAATCCTGCGGCCCGTCACGCGGAAATCTCTGGCCGCCGTTCCGGCCGAGTTGCCGGCTGACCTGCCCGAGGTGGAGACGGTCAAGCCGGAAAAGGTGGCGGCGATCCTCCGGGCGCGAGCGGAAAACCCGGACGCCAAACAGGCCGAGCTGGCGGAGATCACCGGGATTTCCGACCGCACCATCCGCAAGGTCCTCAACGCCGTGCCGGTGGAAATCGCCGGCCAGGTCTTCGAACTAGCTGGCAGCGACCGCGTCGCCTGACGCGCCGCAGGCCCGGGAGATGAGACCACGGTGCTCGGCCCGCCAACGACGTCGGGCCGAGTGCCGTGGCCCCACCCCTCGGCAGGAGGAACCGACCTGATGACGCACATGCCGACCCTGCACCACTCACGACTGATGGAGGTGATCTGGTGAGCGCTCTACCCGCCGAGGACAACTACCGTCCGTCACCGACGCCGCGAATTCCATTCCGGCGGCCAGCGGACGTGGTTCCCCTGGTCCCGCAGAGGCAGGAGGCCCCGCCGGCCCCTCCCCTACCGGAATCCAACCAGGACGAAACCACACGAACCGAGCTGGCCTCTTCCGGCCCCAACTCCGGCACCGGAATTACTCTCCGTGATATTCCGGGCGACTGGGAGAGCGTCACCGCCGTGTGGACCGGCTCCCCGGAGCCACTGTCCGACATGGTCGGGCAGGCCGGCCGGGCCCGCGAGGGCCAGGACGCCCACGCGATCGCGATGGCCTGCTGGGCCGTGCTCGTACTCATCCCGCGCGGGCTGCTGCACCTGGCCTCGTGGGTCCTGGCCCATCCCCTACGCACGGTGGCCGTCGCCGCGGTGGCCGCCGTCTTCATCGCAACCCTCTGAGAGGAGGCACCACCCATGACCAGCGCCCTGTTCGTGCTCGCCGGCCTCGTCTACATCGTTCTGTCGCTCGTCTTCCACTTCACCCCTCGCCTGCGGGTCATGGCCGGCCTGGGCGTCGGCGCGCTGCTCGCCGGCGACGTCGTCTCGCAGGTCAACAAGTGGCTCGCCAAGGGCATCACCGCGATCGCCGAGCCGATCGGCGACTGGATCGGCCAGGACACCAAGGACGTCGCCCTGGCCATCCCCACCGCCCTCGGTATCGGGCTGGCGATCGTCGTGGCCGTGTTCCTGCGCGGCAAGGGCGGCGGCAAGTCCGCCGGCGCCGGCAAGGGCGCGGTCGGCAAGGGCGGCGGCGGGGGCCGCAAGGCCAAGCTGGCCCACGCCGCGCTGACCTGCGCGCTGCTGCTGCCGATGGTCATCGGCGGTCTCGGCGCGACGATCCGGGACGTGATCCAGTGATCTTCTTCGACATCCTGGTCTACCTGGCGGTGGCGAAGATCGCCGTGCTGCTGCTGGAGGACGCTTCCTACGCGGTGCGGGGCAAGCAGTCCCCGCGCCGGCAGGCCCGCGCCCGCCAGCAGGCCGCCGCGCAGAAGGCCGCCGCTGACGGCCCGGCCGGGGCGAGCGCCCCGGCCGGCGCCGGCCGGACCGGAAGCACGGTTGCTGCCGCCAACGGCTACTTCGCCGGGCTGATCGAGGACGCCACCGAGCGGTCCCGGGCCCGCCGCCGCCGCGCCGTCGCCCGCAAGCGGGGCACCCAGGCGGTCGACGGGGTCGTGGTCGACGTCGACGAGGATGGCCGCTGGTACGCCGACTGCGACCACTGCGGGTGGGCCAGCCGCCCGTACCGGATCGAGGCCAACGCGCTGGCCGCCGGCCGGGAGCACACCCGCACCGAGCACCCCGAGCAGTACACCGGTGAGCCGGGGGACGCCCAAGGCAGCGGCGCCGGCGCTGATTCCGCCGAATCGGCCGACGACGGCGCGGGCGAGCAGAAGCCGCGCCGGCCGGTGCTGAGGGTCATTCCCGGCGGCGCCCAGGAGCCCGCATCGCCGGCCAGCCAGCAGCCGGCAGCGGCACCGCAGTCGGCGGCCAGCGCCCCGGTGCCCCCGACGCCCAAGTTGACCACCAAAGAGTGGCCGCAGCGGTTCCACCACACGACCTGCGACCGGTGCGGGAAGACCAGCGTCACCGACGAGATGCCGCGCAGCTGCCCCCGCTGCGGTGCCGACGACAGCCGGCTGCGGGAGGTTCCCGACCCCGCCCCGGCACCCGACATCCCCACGTTCCGGTGGCGGTGCCCGACATGCGACGCCACCGAGACCGGGTTCGCCACCCGCCCCGCCGCCGACGCCGCAGCGGCCAAGCACACCTGCGCCGCGCGTGATGTCCCCACGTACTACTGGCGGTGCCCGAAGTGCCGCGCCTACGGGTCGGGTTTCGCCTCAAAGGCCGGCGCTGAGGCAGCGGGCGCCCAGCACACCTGCGTGACGGCGACCGAGACACCTGCGCCGAGCACGCCGACCGACACCCCGGCGCCGACCACGCCGACCGACCCCCCTGTAGCGACCGACACCCCCGCGCCGACCAACCAGGCCGATCGGGAGCGGCTGCGCACCGAGCTGTACGGCAAGTGCGCCTACCGCGAGGTCCGTGAGGGCCACCCCGACCAGTGGTGCGACAACCCGGTCGACGGGCAGGACCCGTACTGCGCCGACCACCGCCAGGCGGCCACGCCGGAGCCCACGAACGAGGCGAGCGCCGCACCGGCCGCAACCACACCGACGGCCGAGACGAACCAGCCGGGCGAGCAGCACTACACCCGGTGCGCGGCCTGCGGCCTCGTCAACGGGCCGACCCAGATGTGGCCGTTCCACTGCCCCCGCTGCGGGGCCGGGGACGACCAGCTCCACCCGGCGAACGACCTCGCCGGCGACATCGAGGGCATCCGCGCGGGCTTCGAGCGCTGCTCGTCGTGCGGCAAGGACCTCGACGCCCACGACATCGTCGTGGGCCCGTTCGGCCGCCCCCTGGCCATGTGCCGCTCGGAGAGGGCCGACGACGACCAGGGGATGGGCACCCGGCCCAGCCCCATGACCAACAGCTACACCGATCTGAAGGAGATGACCGTGAACCTGGAAGCCACTGGCCCTGACGAGATCCGCGCCGCGTTCACCCAGGCCGCCGAGGCCGCCGGGGAGCGCGCCGAAGAGGTCGCCGGTGTCGCCGGCGTCCTGACCGACGCCGCCGACCGGTACGAGGGCCTGGACATGTCGGCGTCCACCGTCGGGCACCTGCGCGACGCCGCGGAGGCGTTCGCCGCCGCTCAGGGCTCGCTGAACACCGCCCAGGAGGAGCTGCAGGCCGCCCTGGCCGACTTCAACGCGAAGGACGGCCAGGTCGCCGAGGCCGTCGCCGAGGCCGGCGGCAACGTCGCCAGCAAGGAAGTCCTGGTCGGCTGACCCGACCCCACCCCGGGCCCCGGGGCGAGCACCGCCCCGGGGCCCTCTCCCCTCCCCCTCGAACCGCCCCCGCCCAGCCCTGAACGTGAGGAGCCCGCGATGTCGACCCGGACCAATGACGAGATCCGCGCGGACCGTCTGGCCAAGGCCGGCCAGGTCCTGACCGCCCTGCTCGCCGTCACCGCCTACGCGGTTGCCTGGCTGATCAAGCGCAGTTGGCGGCGGCTGCTGCCCGCGTACTGGGTCGCCGCGGAGCTGGCCGTTGCGTGGGTCGCCGGGCCGTTGGGTCTGTCGTGGCAGACCGTGGGGATCCTCGCCCTGGCCATCACCGCGACGGCGGCCTGCTGGCAGGCCCGCTCCCGCACCGTGCGCGCCTGGCGGGCCGCGATCGCGGTCGTGCTCGGCGGCGCTGCGGTGGCGACGGTCGCCGGGGGTGGACCGGCCGCGATGGCCGCGCACCCCACGCTGACGATCGCGGTGCCGACCGCGCTCGGCGCGGTGCTGGGGTGGCCGTGGTGGCACCACCTGCGCCACCTCGCCCCGCCAGCGGCGCCCGAGCCGGTGGTGATCGACGAGCCGGTCGACGTGGCCGACCCGCTGACCGCGCACTGGGAGCAGCGCTGGCAGCACGAGGTGGTCGGGCAGGGCGTGTGCGCCGGCACCAGCCTCGTCAAGGCGGTCGAGCCCCGGCCGGGCATCACCGAAGCCCTCGTGCGTCTGGCCCCCGGCACCAAGCCCGGCCCGCTGTTCAAGTCCGGGGTGGACGTCGAGGTCGCCCTGGACCTCAACGAGGGCGCGGTCGGCTGGCGATCCACCGGTAAGCGGGCGTGGCTGCGGGTGGTCCTCGTCGAGAACTCCTACATCGCCACCGGCGTGCCGTGGACCGGCCCCACCTACAACAACGGCCGCTTCGAGATCGCCCGGTTCGCCGACGGCTCCCCCGGCGACTGGGTGGCGTCCCGGCCGAAGTACGGCGTGCTCGGCGGCCTGGTCGTCGGCTCCACCGGCGCCGGGAAGTCCCGCGCCCTCGGTGCGCTGATCGCGAACCTGCTCGAAGGTGGCGTTCAGGTCGCCGTCGGCGACCCGCAGAACGGCCAGTCCTTGCCCGCGTGGCGCGATGCCGTGGAATACCACCCGGGCATCGAGAAGACCACGCTGCTGGCCCGCCGGGCGCACGCCGAGATCATGCGCCGGTCCCAGTTGCTCGCCGACGCCGGCGTCGAGGCCTTCGACGAGAACGACCCCCGGGTCAAGGCCCTCGGCCTGAGCCGTTTCATCATGATCATCGACGAGTGCCAGCTGATCCTGATCCCGAACACCCCGATCGTGGCGCTGGTAGAGCAGTCCGCCGAGACGATGCGCAAGACCGGCTTCGGCATCGTCCTGGCCACGCAACTGCCGCAGATGCGCTCGTTGGGCGGGTCGGTGCGGCTGCGCGATGCCCTGGTCGCCGGCAACGCCCTGGTCCTGCGGCTGTCCAATCGGGGATCGGGCACCACGATCCTGCCCGACGACTTCGTTGGTGACCCGTTCGCCCTGCAGCCGGAGATCGACGGGAAGTCCACCGCCGGCATGGGCTACCTGCGCCACAGCAACCGCGTCGGGATGCTCTGCCGCGTCCCGAACCTCGACGAGGCCGCCGCCGCTGCTGCGGCCCCGCGTGTGCCGGTGCGGTGGAACGTGCCCGAGGTCGACCCCAAGAGCCCAATCGTGCTGCCGGGGCACCGCGCTCCCGCCAAGGCGGCCACGACCGCAGGCGGTGGCAGCGCGGTGGACCGGCTGCGCGCCGCGTTCGGCGGTGGCGGCGGACGAAAGGCCACGACCGTGGTGGAGCAGGACGCACCGCTGACCCCCGCCGAGTGGGTCCTGGCGTGCCTGCGTCGCGGACCCGCCTCCGCTCAGGCGCTGCTGGACCGCCCGGACTGCCCGGTCAACCAGTCCCAGCTCTACGCGCTGCTGGGCCGACTCAAGGACACCGGCCGCATCACCCCGCCCGCCCAGCGCGGCGGCCCGTTCACCACCTCGGCCTGACCGCCGCCGTGACAGCCGACCGCACCGCCCGGGTCGGCTCTCGCGGTGGCCGCCAAGCCCACCCCGCCCTGCCGCTCACCCCGGACAAGGAGACTCCCATGGCCAGCACCCGCCGCAGCAAGAAGCAGCCCGAGGTCGACCACGGCGCCGAATTCGCCCGCCGCGCTGGCCTGGCCGCCCTCGCCGCCTGGTACGCCACGGCGGCCGGCGCCGGCCGCCTCGCCCGCAAGCTGCCCAGCCCGCACCGGACCTCGGGCGTCGACCTGCCCGGCCACGACACGGCCGGCCTCGTCCTGCTGCTCACCGGCGTCATCACCGCGGCCGCCGTGTGGACCCACCCCGCTGGCGTGCCCGGCCGGCTCCTGGGTGTGCCGGCCGGCATCGCCGAGGGCCTTCTCGGCCACCTCGCCGTCGTCGCGCCGCTGCCCCTGGTCTGGCTCGCGATCCAGGCGATGCGCCACCCCGCCGGCAGCCAGACGGTGCGGATCCTCGCTCAGGCCGCTGGCGCCCTGCTCACCGCCGCCGGCCTCTGCGGGCTGCTGGACCTGCCCACAGCCGGTGCCGGAGGGCTGCTCGGTGAGATCACCGGCGCTCTCGACGCGGTGCTCAGCATCTGGGGGGCCGTGCCGGTCCTACTCGGCCTGATCGCCGCCGGCCTCACCGCCGCCACCGGCATCAGCCCGGTCGCCGTGGTGGCCACCCTCGCCGCCACGCGATCGCGCCGGGCCGCACTGGCCGACACCGATGAGGACCTGGACCGGCTGGTCGACGACGTCGACGACGTGGACCGGGACGACGCTGCCGAGGTGCCGGCCGCCCCACGCCCGCCTACCACCGCAGCGGCGCCGGCGGATTCCGTGGAATCGGCACCCCGACCGCCGCGCCCGCGCCGCGAGGCGACCGGGGCGGCCCTGGCGGCCACGCCGGCGACGGCCGCCGCTGCGGAGCCGGTGACGGCGGGCGGCTACCAGTTGCCGCCGCTGAGCCTGCTCGCCGCCGGCGACCCACCGCAGCGGCGTACCGCCGCCACCGACACCGGCAAGAAGGCCCTCCAGGGCGTCCTGGACGACTTCAAGGTCGCTGGGACGGTGTCCGGCGCGCACCGCGGGCCGACCGTCACCCGCTACGAGATCACCATCGGCCCCGGGGTAAAGGTCGAGCGCGTCATCGGCTTGGCGAAGAACTTCGCCTACGTCGTCGGCAAGCCCGAGGTGCGGCTGCTGTCCCCGATCCCGGGCAAGAGCGCCGTCGGTGTGGAGGTACCCAACCCCGACCGGGAGACGGTGACCCTCGGCGACGTCATCCGCTCCCGCGCCGCCCGTGATGGGCACCGGCTGCTCGTCGGTCTGGGCAAGGACATCGACGGCAAGGCCGTCACGGCGAACCTGGCGACCATGCCGCACCTGCTCCTGGGTGGCGCCACCGGAGCCGGGAAGTCGGGCTGCCTGAACACCCTGCTCGTGTCGATCCTGACCCGGGCGACGCCCGACGAGGTGCGGCTGCTGCTGATCGACCCCAAGCGCGTCGAGTTGACCGCCTACGCCGGCATCCCCCACCTCGTCACCCCGATCGTCACCAACGCGCGTAAGGCCGCCGACGCCCTGGACTGGGTCGTGCAGGAGATGGACCTGCGCTACGACGACATGTCCCTCACCGGCGTGCGCAACATCGACGACTTCAACCGCAAGGTCCGCGCCGGGCAGATCACCACCACCGCGCCCAGCGGACGAGCCCTCAAGCCGTACCCGTACCTGGTGGTGGTCGTCGACGAGCTGGCCGACCTGATGATGGTCGCGCCCCGCGAGGTCGAGGACGCGGTCGTGCGGATCACCCAGCTCGCCCGCGCCGCCGGCATCCACCTCGTGCTGGCCACCCAGCGCCCCTCGGTGGACGTGGTGACCGGGCTGATCAAGGCCAACGTCCCGTCGCGGCTCGCGTTCGCGACCAGTTCCCTGACCGACTCCCGGGTCATCCTCGACCAGCCCGGCGCGGAGAAGTTGCTCGGCCAGGGCGACGGCCTGTTCCTGCCCATGGGCGCGTCCACGCCGGTCCGGATCCAGGGCGCATGGGTCAGCGACGCCGAGGTCACCGCCGTCGTCGAGCACTGGCGTTCCCAGGCCGCCACCGGTGCCCAGCCCTCCGCGCCGGCCACCGTGATGCCGCCGGCCGCTGAGACCCCGGCCCGCCCGGCGGTGAACACCGCTGTGGTCGATGGGCTCGACGACCACGAGCGGGCCCTGCTGCGTGAGGCCGCCGAGCTGATCGTCACCAGCCAGTTCGGGTCGACCTCGATGCTGCAGCGCAAGCTGCGCATCGGCTTCGCCAAAGCTGGCCGGCTCATGGACACCCTCGCCGACCTGCGCGTGGTCGGCCCCTCCGAAGGCTCCAAAGCCCGTGACGTGCTCGTGCGCGTCGACAAGCTGCCCGACCTGCTCGCCGCGCTCGGCGGCGACTCCCCCGCCGACTCCGACGACGCCGGCGCGACCGTGCTGGCGTTCCCCCGCAACGGCACCCGCCGCTGACCTGCCCCGCACCGTCCCACCCGGATCCGCCAGACGAAGGAGAGCCCCATGCGCACCTCCCCCACCTCCGGCGAGCAGCACCTCGCCCCCATCGACCACATCACCACCAGCGAGACCGGCGAGGGCCGCCGACGGTCGCTGGCCACCTGGTGGCGCGACAACCGCGCCGCGCTGTTCGTGCGCGACAACTGGCTGCTCGGCGTGTTCGCGCTGGCCGCCCTCGGCCTGCTCAGCGTGCTGCTGTGGGCCATCTGGGTCATCGTCACCAAGCTCGCCGACGTCGTGGACGCCGGCTTCGGCGCGGCCGGCGCCTGGGTCACCGACGGGCCGATCACCCACAGCATCTCCGACCCGATGCGCGCCTACCTCGACACCCACACCGCCGGCCTGCCCGCCACCGCCCGTGACCTGTGGATCATGTGGCTCGTCGCGGCTGGCGCCCTCTACCTCGGCGCGCTGTTCGGTTCCACCTACGCCCGCATCGGCTGGGCCGCGATCGGCGCCCTGACCGGCGTTGCCGTGTACGCCGGCGCTCCGGCCGGCACCGGCCCGGCCGCCGCCGGCTTGACCGCCGTGGTGTGGCTGACGCTGTCCCTGCTTGCCTACGCCGGCCGCAGCAGCCTCACGGTCGGCGACATCCTGCCCAGCCTTGCCAACCGGCGCGATCGCGATCCGGTCATCGACAGCACCTACTGACCCGCACATACGGCGGGCGGCCCACGCCTCCTACAGCCAGGGCCGCCCGCCACTCCCCCATCCAGCAGACAGAAGGAGCTACCTCCATGGTGCCCGATCCGGGTGACCCGACCTACCTCGGCGCGGCCTACGCCAGCGATAACGATCCGCGTGGTCAGCGCCGTCTCTTCCAGATCCCCACCGCCGGCGCGCACGCGGTGCTGGTGGAGATTCCCACCAGCCTTGCCGACAGCACCTCCCGCTGTACCGGCTGCGGTCACACCGACAGCGACTTCTCCGACCTGGAGATCCTCGCCCGCGCTGGCGCGCACGCTTCCGCCTGCGGGCGAGGCACCGTCACCGCCGCTCTGGACGCCGAGATCGCCACCGTCCGCAGCGAGCTGGCCCGCATCGACCCCAAGGCCGGCGGCTACCTGCAGATGGCGGGGGTCCTGCTCGGCGCCGGCCTGGCGGTGCTCGGCGGCGCCGGAGCCGGCGGCCACCTCCCCCCGTCCGCGCTGCGGGCCGGCGCGGCCACCGCTGTGGTGGTCCTCGTCGCCGTCGCCCTGCTCCTGCTGGCCTCCCGCCCCCGCCTCGGCGGCGACTTCGGATTCGTGGCCTACGCCGATGCCGACACCGCCCAGGACGTGCTCGCCCGTATCGCCGGTGGTGACGCCGACCAGGTCCCGCAGATGACGCCGCTGACCCGCGCCCACGAGCTGTCGTGGCTCTCTCGCGCCACACGGGCCAAGTACGTGGCGATCGCGCGCGCGGTGCCGCTGCTGCTTGCCGGGTACGTCGGCGCGGCCGTCACCGCGGCCCTGGCGATATGGGGGCGGTGAACACGATGACCAGCCCACAGTTCGCCACCGACGTCCTCGGTACCACCGACGAATACCGGCTCGACATCGTCACCGACCCCGAACCCGACAGTCCCCAGGTTGTCAGCTACTTCACCGCCAACGACCCCGAGGCGGCGAGCCGCCAGGCGCTGCGGCTACTCGCCGCCGTCGACGGCCCCGACGACCGCTACGGCGAGCTCTACGCCCACGACGGCGACGGCGGCGCCGTCCACTTCGACACCATCCATCTTCCCGAGTGATCAATCATTGCGCGCTGATAGGCGGTCCGAATTGCCGGGCCGCCCATTCGGCTACATGCAGCCGAATCTCCTTACCCCGCAATGCCGCCGGACTCATGGAGGTATGTACCGATTTTGAGTCTGTATCCACACAGGACTGTGAGCGTTCGGTGGTTTCGGAGCGTGTTGGGGTGCCTGCGGCGGGGAGAGTCGCCGTAAGATCGCCGGGTCATGCGACTGAATTGATCTTGAGGGAGCGCCAGCGCTCAACCGCTAACTGCATAAAAAAACAGAGCCCCAGACCCCGATCGTTTGGCCGCGGGAAGGGTCTGAGGCTCTCAACAAGCTCGGAGGACACCATAGCATCCACCTCCGGGCTGGGTGCATCTTTGTCTCTCGACACGGTTACCGCGTGTCGCAGCGATGCCTGCCTGCGCCCAGCCTCCCCCATTTCGCGTCCCACTTGGGGTGGATTCGTAACCCCACGCTCGGCGCACCACCACACAGAGTCTTCACGGGGCCGACTGCGCTGCCAACGGACTGCGGCGGATCCTGGCCCAGGACGTAAGCCTGTTGGCTCCGCAACGGTGCCGCGATGATCACGGCCTCTTCCCGGGCGTTGGACTCGGACAGTGTGGCGGCGCTCGGGTACTGCCCCGACTGCTACGCCACCGGCGCGGCCGTACTCGTCGTACCCGGCCAGCACCGCTGCCGGGCGCACCTGGTCGATCAGTGTCTGCTGGTCGAGACCACCGCCGCCGGGCAGGCCCGTCTGGTGGCCCCTCCTGGGGCCCGCCGCCGGCCGGTCTACCCGACCGGTGTGCAGGTGTCGTGTGTGTCCTGTGCTGCTGCTGGCCGGGACAAGCAAGGCCTGCCGCGCGACGGTGCCGGGTCGGATCCGCTGTGCATGTCCTGCTGGCGGGGGCGCACCGACCGGCGAGACGCCGCACAGCGGCACCACCTGGTCGCCACCCTGCGCGATCGCCTCGACGACGTCCAGGACGTCGTCGAGGCCGGTTGCGCGGCCTGCGGTGAGCCCGAGCCGGTGCCGACCTGCTGGCTGTGTGGGTACTCCTACCTGGAGCAGGCCCGCGCCGATTACATCCACGCGCAGGCGCTGGAGGCCGCCGCCATCGACGAGCACTTCGCGCAGCTCGCCGAGACGGCGGAAGCCCGCGAGCGGGTCGACGAGCTGACCGCGTGGATCCAGCGCCTGATGGAGACGCTGAGCGCGTTCGACGCCGGCGACAGCTGGGGCCGGCCGGTGTGGATGCTGGCCGACCTTCTTGCCCGCGACGCCGCCAGCCGTGCCAGCCGCCGGGGCCGGCGCTCCGCGCTGGGCCGGGTGGGCGCGGTGCTGGCCGTCGACGCGGACCGCCGCTCCGGCCGCCGCGCCATGCCCGGCCGCGCCAAGACCGCCCTGCTCGCCGGCTGCGACTCCACCCGCCCCGTGACCGACGCCTGGCACCGCGCCGAGGCCCTGGGCTGGCACACCCGCGTCGAGCAAGGCCGCCGCCTTAGCTACGCCGAGCGGTGCGCCACCGGCCGCGCCCAGGCGCGGGCCGTCTTCGACATCACCCCGCTGCACCGAGGCGACACCGCCGCCCAGACAGCGCACGTGCCGGCCGCGCTGACCATCCTGGCCGAGCTGCTCGACCACGCCCGCACGCTGCTCACCGAGGCGCAAGACCGCGTCGACGAGCTGGACGCCCGCGCCGGCGGCTGGGTCGACCACCACGAGCGCATGCGCCGCCACCAGATGCGCCAAGCAGTGGCCACCGCCCGCGATCACGCCCGTGACCAGGCCTTGAATTTCCGCACCCCCCACACGGTGTCTCAAGGTATGAGTGTTTACTCCAGCTTGTCTCGGGGTCTGCTGATTCCACCGCCGATCGCCCACTCTCACGTCGTGGCTGGCCGGCGAAGCCGGAGGAAAATTGGCGCTTCGCGCTCACCGATAACGAGCGGACGAAAATCCGGTGTTGCCGGGTCACGTCCTGTAGGGCGTCCTAGGCCGGTCCAGACGGTGTCTGAGCGCCCACCGCGGTCTCGCCCACGTCCTGAGTGGGCAGAGTGGGCGTACGACCTGGCACGGGCCCTACAAGGCCACTGGCGTTGGCTGGCCAACGTTCCCGTGCCGCGTGTGGCGGCCACCCTGGGTGCCGCGCTCAGTCGCGAATGGACCGCCGAGGTGCTGGCCACCTGGGCCAGCCGGCAGCGTCCCCGGCCCCTGCTGTCCGCGCCCCGCGATCCGGTCGCCTACCTCAAGGCGATCCTTGAGGACGTCCTCACCGGCCCCGACGCACCACCGAACCCGGCTGCCCGGCACGCTGGCCACCGGCGTGCGGCCGTGGCCACCGATGCCGAGGCCCAGCGGGCCGACCGCGTGTCCTGGTGCGGACGCTGCGACCGGCACCGCCGGGTCGAGGTTAACGACCACGACCAGGTCGTGCCCTGCCCCCGCTGCTCCGGCGCGGTCGAGTCCACCGTGCAGCCCCGCCGCCGAACCGCTGCCCGCAGCGACCATGCCGCCGCCGGCACCCTCGTGGCTGCCGTCGACGGCGATTGGCCCGACGTCGCCCAGCCGGGAGCAGGCATCATGCCGGAACCTTGCTGACCCGACGCCCAGCCTTGGTCGCGCCCCGGCACGCGCTGGCGCTGAACGTCGATGGCGTCACTGGCCCAGCGCTGGAATCTGCCCAACCGGATGGGTCAGAAGAGAGTTTGCTGCTTCTTTGGGTTCCGAAGGCGCGCGGCGGCACCCCAAGGCTTCAGGGTGCCCCCGCGCGCTTGGGTCGGCTGACGTTCTATGCGTCGGAGCCTGCCGCTGGTCCACGCAGTAGGAGCTCGGCCAAAGCTCGCAGGGCGTCTGGCTCCAGCTCTGCTCGCAGCGACTCCGCGATTTTATCTGGGGTGCCACCGAGGCGTTGGATGGCAGACGCGGCAGAGGACCTTCGCGAAGGCGCGCTGCGCGGGCTGACGTCACCCCCAGCTTCAGGCTCGTTAACCGCGGTTAACTCGGGCTCGGGGGCGGGCCGTTGGCGCTGGTGCAACTCCTCAAGCTGCTTCTCAGGCGGTAGCTGATGGAGATCTCGTACATCCCGCAGCGGCACCTCGCCAGCCCTGAGCATCGACTGAATCTCCGGTGCCAGCTTGAGCAGGTTGAGTCGCTGCGTCACCCAGGGAGGAGTTCGAGAAAGCCGAGCCGCCGCGGCCTTTGCGGTTCCGCACTCCCGCACCAGTAGCTGTACGGCCCGGGCCTCTTCGATGGGATCCAGGTTCTCGCGATCGAGGTTCTCGGCGGCCGTTGCGCTGACCCACGCCTCCCTGGAGGCGGCCAGGGCATTCTTGACCACGATGTCGAGGTTCGGCTGTTCCGCCATCAGGGCTGCGGCACGGCGCCGGCCGCCGGTGACCTGAACCCAGATGGCGCTACCGATCGCCGTTGCATGTTCGGGGTAGATCCCCAGGAAAGCCTCTCGCGCTACTACGGCGCACGGCTGGAGCTGGCCGTGCGTCCGCATGGACTCGGCGATGCTCTCGATCTTGGCGCGATCGGAAGTCAGGTCCCGAGTGTTGAGCGGATTCGCGGCGACCTGATGCACGCGAGCGGTACGCGGCGCCGACTCAGCAAAGGCGGGCACCCGAGCTTCGGGAAGCACCGCCTCGTCCGCGAGGTCCGACAGGTTGACTCGCCTACCCGCCATCTCAGACCTCCTGCAGGTTCGGCGCACCAGACTGGCTCGGGATCGCCGCAGCCCCGCCGTAGCCCATTTCCAGAGCCAGGCGGAAGAAGTCCTCGCGAGCCTCCATCGCGGTCCGGTTCTTGGGGTACTGCGTGACTACCAAGCCTTCGGCAGAGGCGCGGGAGTGCAGCTTGTACCTCCTGACAACCGTGTTGCACATCGGCCAGCCCTTGCGCTGGATGAACTGTGCGGTTTGCTGCAGATCGGGGAGTCCGTCGCGCGGGTCCCAGCTGTTGACGACCACCCGGTACGGAATACCGCGTGGTGCGATGACGGACTCGATCGTCCGCGCCGTCGGGTCGTAGCAGAGGGGCTCGGGCACCATCGGCACCAGGACGTCGTCGCACTCGTCGAGCGCTGCCTGAAGGATTCGCTCGTCTTCGAGCGAGCCCGGGGTGTCCACGAAGATGTGCTCGTAGTGCAAGTTCCGCAGCTTTCGGAGATCACGGGGATCTTCGACCTGCGCGAAGTCGAACGGCAGACCACCCTGGCGTTCCACCCGTCGGGACCACCACACGGAAGAAGCCTGCGGGTCGGTAGAGGCGACCATGACCGGGCTCTCCGGATCGCCGATGGCCTCGGCGGTCTTCTGCAAGATCGGCTCGGGATTGACCAGGACGTCGTAGGTCACCGCCCCGAGGTTCACAGCGAGCGTGGTCTTGCCGACGCCACCCTTTTGGTTGGCGATGACATGCACCTGAGTCATGCGGGCTCCAATTCCGTGTGCTTCCCGGGGCCGGGTCTGGCCGCGCGGTACTTCGGATGCCCGTCATGCTAGAGCCGACCTTGCCCTGCTCAGTAGCCCGGTCCAGCTCGTGTCGCTGATTAACCGCGGTTAACCGCCTGAGGTTCCCTTGGTCGGAGGCGGTCTGGGTTGACTCGCCCCGCAGGCGTCCGAAAGGGACAGTGCTTGCCCTTCAGTATCAAGACTTCTAGAGTTGTTGATGTGAGTCGGTATCTGGAAATTGCAAATGACCTCCGGCGGCGGATCGCCGCGGGGGAGTGGCCCATAGGCGCCCGGCTGCCCGGCATCGCCGCGCTTCAAGACGCCTATGGCGCCGCTCTAAACACCATCCGAGCCGCCGAACAGGTGCTTCGCCAAGAGGGTGTCCTGCGGATCAGTGCGGGGCAGGGGGCCTACGTCCTGGCCCTGCCGCAGGCCGGATCGGAAGCCGACGTGCTCGACGCTCTGTATGCCGCGCGGGACGCGGTCGCCTCTGCCATCAACCTGGTCGAGCGGCGGCAAGGGTCCCGCAACTAGATCGCGGGGCGGCCTCAGCCTGGACAGCATCCCGGCCGCCCCGCTCCAACTCCCGAAGGAGTCGCCCCATCATGCCTGATTCCACGGAATCGACCGATCACTACCAACCCCCGGCGGCCGCGGTCGCGCCGATGCGCTCACACGCGGTTCCGCTGTCGTCGGTGGTGACCCATCCCGCCAACCCGCGCAAGGTGTTGAACGACGTGCTGGCCGAGGCAGGCGTCGTCTGCCACGGCTGGACCACCCGCGCCAGCGGCAACGCGGCCCTCGAGTACGTGGCCGACCTGACCGGGGAGTGCTGACGGTGAACCTCGATGTCACCGGCCCGGACGCGATCCGCGCCGCGTTCGGCCAGGCCGCTGAGGCGGCGGGGGAGCGGTCGCAGGAGGTGGGCGGCATCGCCGCCGTGCTCGGCGAGGCGGCCGACCGGTACGAGACGCTGCACATGCAGCCCACCACCCTCGGGCACCTGCGCGACGCCGCCACGGCGTTCACCACCGCTCAGGCATCCCTCGGCACCGCCCAGGAGCAACTGGCAGCCGCCCTGGCCGACTTCAACACGAAGGACGGCCAGGGCGCCGAGGCCGTCGCCCAGGCTGGCGGCAGCCTCGCCAGCAGGGAAATCTTGGTGGCAAGCGGAGAAGCGGTCGTAGTCAACCCCGCATCCAAGGAGATCATCGTGAACGACCCGACCGCCGCCAGCGACGATCCAGCAGCCACGGCAACAGCCGGACCCGCCGACGTGCTGCGGCTCAGCGATCCGCTGAGGATCGCCGACACGATTGTGCTGCGCGACGGGGAGACGTTCGCCGGCTCGGCCTCGTCGAGAGACGACGAGGGACTGATGGTGCTCGCCGCAGCCGTCGATACCCCTGATGGCCGGCTCGTGCACGTCGCGGTTCCGGTCTACGAGGAAGGCAAAGGCGACTGGAAGGGCGCACACGCGCCGGCCCAGGAGTCTCGGGTGGACCCGGAGGAAGGCGAAACCTACGAGGTCGACACCCACTCGGACGTGACCGCTGTCATCGGTGCCGACGCCGCCGCCGAGCTGCCGGCGCGAGTCGATGACGTCATCACCACGGCGGCCAGGATCGACCGCGAGTACCGCCAGCTCGTCAAGCAGTCTGACCGGCTGTACGACGAGCGGATGCAACTGGAGATGGCCCGCTTCGGTGACGTCGCCGACGCCGACCTGCAACTGCGGCTCGACAGCAGCGAGAAGCACCACCACACGTACCAACAGAAGCGACGTACGTACATGCAGGACTGCGTCGACGCGCTCGGCGCTGACGATCGCGCCCGGTACGACGAGCTGCAGCGCAGGATTACCGCCGCCGGCGCTGACTGGTTCGAGCCGGGCCGGGAGGGGCAGGCTGCCGAGGTCTGCGGCCTGAGCGTGCCCGAGTACCGCGAGTTGGTCGCGATCCACGCGAAGCCCTACCACGCGCGCACCCGCGCCGAGCAAACGCGCCACGACGTGCTCAGCGGTGACCGGAAGCCACCGCTGTTGGCCGAACAGGCCGCGATCATCTACGGGCTCAGCGTGGATGAGTACCGGGAGTGGGAGACGTTGGACAAGCTCGGTAAGCCCCAGCCCGCAGGCCCGTACCGCCAAGCCCATGGGCGAACCCCGGAGCAGCAGGCCCGCTACGAGACGCTGAACAGTTCACCCCGGGGCGCCACCGGCGCCACCCCAAGGCAGACGGCACAGATGCGCCGCCGGTTCGACACCTACCAGGACGCGCACCACTCCGACAGGCTGACTTGGACCGCCGAGCGCCAGCAGCGCGCGGACCTGGCCGGCAGGGCCCGACCTCTGGATCACGCCGACGCCGCCCGGCTGGAACAGATCACCACCGAATACGACAAGATCAACGACCGTTGTGAGGCGCTGGGCGGCGAAACGACCGCCCGCGCCGAAATCCCCGGCCACAACAACGCCAAGCTCGTCATCGAGGCCGTTCAGCGTGAGGAGGAGGGCGGCGTGGACTACCACGTCCACTGCGTGCCGCCGAACGCCGCCGACGACTGGTCGCCCGGCGGCGACCCGTACCGGACCACCGCCGTCGGACTGCGCAAGCTCGCCAAGACGCTCGTCGCCCTTGGAGCTAACCGGTGAGTAGGTCTGCGAGAGCGCCGGCGCGTCGGGTGCGGGTGCTGGGTGACCTGTTCCACGGGCGCTTGCCGGCCGACGCGGTCTACGTGGGTCGGGCCGCTCCCGGCCTGCGGGCCAGCCGGTACGCCAACCCGCACCGCGTCGGCGCCTGCCGCCGTTGCGGCCAGGAACACGATCAGGTCGGCGCGGTCATGGCGTACGCCATCGACCTGGACCGGCAACCAGACATGGTCGCCGCTGTCCGCCAGGACCTAGCCGGCGTCGACCTGGCCTGCTGGTGCCACCAGGACGTGCCTGCCTGCCACGGCGACGTGCTGGTGCTGGTAGCCGCCGGTACCACGCCGTACGCCGCCGCCGCGGCGGTGCTCCCTGACCGGGTGTCGGTCGGCTTAGATGATGGCCCAGTCGTAGTTCCAACACGGGAACTCAGTGGTGAAGACATCGGTGGCCAGGTCGAGGGTGTGCGCGGCGGCCCGGTTCCGTGAAGGACCACGTTGATCCGCAGACAGGCGGAGTCGGCGCATGCTGAAATCCTTAGCACATCCGTTCTATCGCGAGCTTTTGGAAATGAGGATTAGCTATGGGTGACCGCAGTGCCATCGAGTGGACCGAGGCGACGTGGAATCCCACTACGGGCTGCGACCGCGTGAGTCGAGGGTGCGACAACTGCTACGCGATGACCCTGGCCAAGCGGCTCAAGGCGATGGGCCAGCCCCGATACCAGCGAGATGGAGATCCTCGGACGAGTGGTCCAGGTTTTGGGTTGACGGTCCACCCGGACGGTCTCGGGTTGCCGCTGACCTGGAAGCGGCCCCGGATTGTGTTCGTCAACTCAATGAGCGATCTGTTCCATGCGCAGGTGCCAGTCAAGTTCGTCCGCCAGGTCTTCGAGGTCATGGCGGCGACCCCGCAGCACACGTATCAGGTGTTGACGAAGCGGGCCCGCCGCTTACGACGGCTGGCGCCCTCGCTGACGTGGCCGTCAAATCTGTGGATGGGGGTTTCCGTGGAGGACGGTGATGTGGTGGATCGCATCGACGATTTGCGGGCTGTACCCGCAGCGGTGCGGTTCCTGTCATGTGAGCCATTGCTGGGACCGCTGCCCGACCTGGTGCTGGACGATATCGGTTGGGTCATCGCCGGTGGCGAGAGCGGCGCCCACGCGCGGCCGATGGATCCGGCCTGGGTGGAGAGCCTGCGCGATCAGTGCACCGGCGCTGCTGTGCCGTTCTTCTTCAAGCAGTGGGGCGGACGCACGCCGAAGGCAGGCGGGCGCGAGTTGGACGGCCGGACCTGGGACGACATGCCCGTCGCGGTGGCCACCAGGCCGCGTATCGGAGCTGTTCACCAATCGAGGTTGCAGTGAGACACTTTGAGATAGCAGATTGTGACTCATAGGGGGGCTGATGGCGGTCGATGGACCGGTGCCGTGGCCATGCGCAGAGCACACCGGCGTCAAGCACGACATCTACCGCCGCTACCTTGAGCGTTGGTTTCCCATCCTCCTGAAGGGCTCCAAGCGCTACTCATCGGTCACCTATGCCGAAGGCTTCTCCGGACCAGGGATCTACAGCGGCGGGGAGGACGGCTCGCCGGTGGTCGCCATCCGGGCCCTGAGCGACAAGGTGCCACCTACCACGGGCGTCGCCCGCTTCGTCTTCATCGACAACGACGAGCGCTGCGTCAACATGCTCTGGGACACCCTTCGCAACGCCTTCCCCGAACGGCCACGGTCACAGGATGCGATGCCCGTCGTGGTGCGTGAAGGCACCTGTGCCGAGGACCTCGAAGGGGTGCTGGACGAGGTTCGGGCCTGGGGAAAGCCGATCTTTGCGAACCTCGACTCCTGGGGCAACGTGCCCGTGCCCTTCCGGTTGCTACAGCGCCTGGCCAATAACGTCTCCAGCGAGGTCATGGTCACCCTGTCCCCGCAGCATTTCGTCCGGTTCGTCACCAAGAAGGGTCAGGACGCAGACGACGTGTTCGGCGGTGACCCGCACTGGCGCACCGTCACGAACCTGGCGCCGGAGGCCAAGAGTCGGCACATCCTCACGTGCTACCGCCAAGCGTTGCGTTCGGCCGGCTTCCCCTATTTGCTGGACTTCGAGCTCGTCCCCCGACACGGACAGCCCCTGTACCTCGTCTTTGGCACCGGGCATCCCTTCGGCGTGGAGAAGATGAAAGAGAGCCTGTGGGAGGTCGACCGCGCCCAGGGCGTCGGCTTCCGTGATCCCCGCGACGAACAAGCCGAGTCGCTGTTCGTCTTCGACGAACCGCAGCTGGGCCCACTGACCCGCCTGCTCCACCAGAAACTCCGCGACGGCGGGCCCGGTCGGGTGGAGGACTTGCGCCGGTTCGCCCTGCTCGAGACGGTGTACCGACCTCAGCACGTCCTACGAGCGCTAAAACCACTCATGGATCAAGGTGCCATCGAGGTCGAAGGTGGCGGCAGGTTGCGTATCGCGTCTGTCGTCTCGTCCCCATCAGCGTCTACCCGGTAGTCAGCTCCCGCTCACGGCCGTGGCAGGCGGGCGGACCTGGTGGCCGCTGCCCGCCGGGACCCGGCCGGCGTCGACCTGGCCGCCACGACGCCGCCCTACGTGCCGAGCAGGTCGCGGCCGCGCGGGCCGCCCCGGATATCGGATCCGGCACTGGCATCCGCCCACCGGCTACGCCCACGGTCGGCCGGCCAAGGCCCAGTGGGCCCTCCTCGCTCTTAGGCCCCGCCCGGCCGCGCGGCGGGGCCTACAACTCGCCGAGGATGCGGGCGCGCTGCTCGGCGAGTTCGTCGTCGCCAATGAGCTTCCGCTGGTGCAGGTCGGCCAGTTGCTGGAGCCGGTCGGCGATCGGAGCTGTCGGGGCGGTGTGGGGGCGTGGTGAACGGTTGTCGGAACCGATTCCGACAAATTCGGTGGGGCCGGTCCAGTCGAGTGGGGCCAGCGGGGCGTCGACTGTGGCGGCGATGTTCCAGAAGCTTTCATCGAGGGCGGTCGTGCCGCCGGCGACGGTGGCGAGGTGCCGTGCGGTATCCGGGTGGCAGTCCAACACGGCGGTGAGGCTGGCCAGGTGCGCGGTGGTCGGCAGGAACCGGGCGGCGAGGATGTCCGCGGTCACCGTGGTGGGCAACTCGATGCGGGCGGCCAGTTCGGTGGGGGAGACGCCGGCGAACTCGGCGTAGACGCACAGGTAGCGGGCCAGCGCCCGGCGGGCGGGTGGCGCCTGAGGGTCGATGGTGGCCACCAGGTGCCCGAAGCGGATACGCCGGCGCTCGGTAGGCAGCGGCGGCAGGTCGATGACCGGCTTGGCGCGCAGAGCTGGCGCGGTGACCAGTTCGAGGGCCACGCACTGGCGGGCGTACTCCTCCCGGATCGTGGCGACCTCGGCGGCGACTGTCTTGATCCTGAGCAACTCGTTCCTGGTCTGGTGGAACTGCGTCTCGAGCTGGTTGGCGCGGCGAAACTCCTGGTTGCGGCCGTTTTCCGAGGCCCGGAGGTTGTCCAGGTGCCGCAGAGTCTCCTCCTTTAGCCGATCCTGCAACCGGGCGATCTTGCGCTGCAGCACCGGCACTGCCGGCTCGCTCTCGGGAACGTTGCGTAGGCCCGATTTGCCCGGTGGCCGGCTGACCGGGCCGTCGTAGCCGTCGGGCAGCTGCCGGCGGGCGCACTGGTACCAGCCCGCGGCGAAAGCGCGGATGCTTGCGGTGTCACAACTATCCGGCAGGCAGCCGATGATCAGCTCAGTGATGTCCCAGCTCGGACCGTGCCGGTAGCGACCATTGAGGTGTTCCGACAGCTTCTGCCGATTCAGTCCGGGAAACGCCAACCGGCGGATCTTGGCGGTGCGGAGGATCTGCGCCTGGCCGCCGTTGACGTAGTTGGTGATGAGGCTGCGCACGTAGAGCGTGTACTCGGCGGCGTCCGCTGTCGCGCACCGCTGGCGAATCGTGCTCTCCTCCACGGTGTAAGCGCGGGTGTTGCGGCTCGTGGAGCGGCGGGCAGGCGTACTCATGCTGTCGATCCTTGGGGCACGAGAGGTGGACCCGGCAACGGCGATGTTGTCGGGAGTGCGCCGGACCTTCTTTTCCGACATTGCGGACGCCGGGGAGAGTGATCCGTGCCGATCGGCGCTGACTGCCTGGTCGGTCAGGGTGCTCCGCGCGGAGTCGGTTGGCCGCCTGATTGGCGCGGAGCACCCGCCATCTATACATGATGCGATAGGGCGGTGACAGAGTGCAGTTCTGGAAGAGGTATCGACGGTGGGCCATTGTCAGTGGCGGACAGGTTGTGCGGGCTTACGCTCGGCGCGGCAAACGCGGTGAGCGCCCAGCTCAACCCACCCGCCATCATCCCAGGCACCGTCGTCCAAGCCGATGGACGAGACGTCCACGCCCCTGGACGCCCCGCTGACCAGGTCCACTCGTTGGGACGACAGCGAGTGACAGGTAGTCGTACCCGGGGCCGGTTGCACCACCCCGCATCCACGGAAAACGCCGCACCTGGCGTGGCTGCCAGGGGGCGCGCGGCGAGGCGACGTACGGTGCGGGGCGTGACCAAGTCCCGCGCACGGCAGACCGCCGACGCCACACACCGCAAGGCGCTCAACCAGACAAAGAGCGGTGAGGTGCCCAAGCAGCTCGACGCCACCGGTGCCGCAGGCATTTCCGGCTCCGGTAAGCCCTCGCGCAAGCCCCGCCCGAAGAAGAGCACGGGCAGGACGACCACGACCGCCGGAAAACGCCGTAGCGGTGCCCAGCCGCGTGCGAGCAAGCCCGCCGGCGTCGCGGCTAGCTTCGCGGGCACATGCGTGGCGTGCGAACGCGGCTACCCGGCCGGTGCGCCGCTCGGCAAGGTGCCCGCTGGCTGGGCGCACGCGGCCTGCGCGGACGCGGTCCGCGAGCGCGACCGGATCCTGCGTGGGGAAACCTTCGCCTCGCAGAAGCCATCCGACTGGCGAATCGGCAAAGGCCCTTCATCGGCCCGAGTCACCCGATAACCAGGTTGCCCTTGCTTCGGACCCGAACGGCAAGCTGGACCGTTCCCGGGTCCGGCGGAGACCCCGGCCGCGGCGCTGCTCGTCGACGTCGACCATGACGACGTCGTCTGCGCCGCGGCCGCGTGGGTCGAAGTCGACCTGGCCACGATGAGTCAGGCGTGCTGGCCGCGAAGATGGACCGCCACCTTGACTACGCGTTCGAGCGGGTCTGGGCCGACCAGGCGATAAGCCCGTCACTCCGGCCGTCCGGTGGTGAACCGCACCGCGGTGAGGATGAGCAGGATGGTGCCGGCGAAGGCGCCGCCGGCGGTGAGGATCGCGGTGGGCGGGTTCATCCCGCCAGCCCAGGCGAGAAGCCCGGTGGCGGCGGCGACGATGCAGGCGGCCAGGGTGGCGATCGCGAGCCAGAGGCCGCGCAGGGTCGGGTCGGTCAACGGTCAACCTTTCGGTGGTCACACCCCTCCATTTGAGAGGGATGATCGGCTGACTCCGCCCTGCTCCGCAGGATTCCGGCGACCGGGGGCGCACTCAAGCTTCCCAGTGATAATCGCGCTTATCACTGGCCGGCGGCTCCTACTCTGGCCTGGTGAGCACCCCAGCCCGTCCCTCCGGTGGCCTCGGCCGCGGCGTCGGAGAGCTTGTCCCCATCCCAGCGCCCCCGGTGGAGCTGACCGTGCGGGCCCACCGCGCGGTGGCGGCACTGCCGCTGCCCGACGAGTGGGCCGGCAGCGGGTGGACTCCGCAGGGCGCGACGCTGGTTTGGCTGGAGTCGCGGCGCTCCCCGCACACCCGACGGGCCTACCTGCGCGACCTCGGCCACTACCTCGCCTGGCTCGACGCGCTCGACCGGGATCCTCTACAGGTCACCCGTCCCGACGTCGACGCCTACGTCGCCCTGCTGCGGCGCCAGACACCCGCCCCCGGCGCGGCCAGCCTCAACCGGCGGCTGGCCGCGCTGTCCAGTTGGTACCGCTACCTCATCGACGCCGACATCACGACGCGCAACCCGGTGGCCGCGGTCCAGCGGGTGCCGGTCAACCGGGACCACTCCGCCACCGTCGGGCTGACCGTCGCCGAGGTCCGGGCGTTCCTGCGGGCCGCCGACGCCGCCGTCGAGCGGTGGGGCTACGGCTCCCCAATGCGGCGCACCGCCGAGCGGGACCGGCTGCTGGTCACCATGCTGGCCACCCTCGGCCTGCGGGTCTCCGAGGCCACCGGCCTGAACCTCTCCGACCTGCGCCACAACGCCGGGCATCGCACCGTCGTCATCCAGGGCAAGGGTGGCCAAGTCCGTGAACTGCCGGTGCCCGCCGTCCTGGGCCGGCTGCTCGATGACCACGAGCCCGTCCAGCGCCAGGAGATCGAGCAGCACGTCCGCACGCGCCAATCGGTGATGAGCCTGATGGCCCTAGACCCAGAACCGCATGAGGAGCAGGCCCGGCGGGCGATCGGCGATCCGCTGTTCACCACCATCCCCGGCAATCGACTCAACCAGGCAGGCGTCTTCGCCCTGGTCCGCCGACTCGCCTGGGCCGCGAAGCTGCCCGCCGCCGCGCACGTCTCCCCGCACAGCCTGCGTCACTCCGCCGCCACCGCTGCCCTGGCCGACGGCGCCGCGCTGCACGAGGTGCAGGACCTCCTCGGCCACGCCGACCCGCGCACGACCCGCCGCTACGACCGCAACCGCGGTGCCCTCCACCGGTCTCCCGCTCATCGCCTCGCGATGCTCTACGGCGAGCAGAACAGGTGACAGCTGCCAACGCAGCTTCCGGCCCTGAAACGACGAACGCCCCATCACGTGACTGGCTGCCACGCGCCTGGGGCGTCGTAACGATCGAGAGACCGGCCACCGTGCCGCCTCGAGGCCAAGAGGACTAGTCACGCCCCGTTCCCTCGATCGATGTCCCTGACAGTAGGGCGGCTGCTCCCGCCGCCGCAAGCCGGTTGGTGCCTGATCAGGGGCAGGTCGCAACGCCGTAGACGGATGGCCGTAAGGACCCTTACGCTTGCGCCATCAATTTCGGAGACCTGCTTTTGCGGTCACCCTTACGTTAGCGCAGTCTTGACCAGCGCTTTTGCGCAGCGAACTAGTAAGTCCGTAGAGGCCAAAGGACGCCATGACCCCCACTCAGCCAATTCGCGCGGCGCAAGCGACGCCAGATCCGGCACCGGAGGTCGCGCTGCGCGCCGCCGACGACTTCGTCCGGCGCATCGGCAAGCGTCGAGCAGCCGCGGGCGCGCCCGTGCGCAACGTCTTCGTCTCCTCGCTCGGGGACGAGGTCCCGCCCCTCGCTGCGCTTCTGCGGGGCGGTGGCCGCGGCGGGGTGGTCAGGGTCAAGCTCTACCTCAGCCTGCTGTGGGTGTGCGCTGCTCCGCCGTATCAGGCGTCCTATCCGGCCCGGGCGTGGGCCGCCCTGTTCGGCCTGCCCGACTACGAGACCAAGGGCGTGCGCCGCATTCAGGAGGCCACACGGGACCTGGTCGACCACCAGTTCATCACCGCGCAAGACCGAGGCGGGCAGCCAAGCCTCCTCACCCTGCTCGACGAGAGCGGATCCGGAGAGACCTACATCCCCCCGTCGGACTCCTACAACAACCTCGCCGCCCGCAAAGCGCCCATCGAAGTCCTGCAACGCCACCGCTACTTCAAGATCCCCTCATGGATCTGGACCCACGGCTACATGGCCCGCCTCTCCGGGCCGGGCCTGGCAATGCTGCTGGTCCTTCACGAAGAACAGCGCGGCCAGACTGGACGAGAAGTGTGGTTCACCCCCCAACTCGCCAGCGACCGCTTCAAGCTCGCAGGATCCACCCGGACCGCTGGACTCAAGGATCTCCGCGACCTCGGCCTCGCTCGCACCCGCAAGGCCATAGTCAGCCACGACGGCAGCTTCATCAATTTCCATCGCCGCCGTAACGTCCACGCGCTCGTCGACCAGACGGCTCCGATCGCTCCCCAGCAGATGAATGCTCAGGCTCGTGGATCCACAGTCCGCGCCCCGACCCTGCCCAACCCGGACCGACCGCTGCGCTAGATCAACTCCTTAGCGTTGTTGCTAGCTGGAAAGCTACGGGTGGGCCAGTACGCCACAACCCGCACCGCTTCGGCGCCTGCCGGCGCTGCGGACACGAGCACGACCAGGCCGGCGCGGGCCACCGCGCACGCCGTCAACCTGGACCGGCGACCGGAGCTGGCGGTCAAGGCTGCCGCGGTTGCGGTCGTAGCGGCGGGTGGTGCGGGGATCGGCGTGGCCGAGGAGGTCCTGCACATCGCGCAGTGGGCACCGTCATCGAGGGCGGCGGTCGCGGCCGCGTGGCGCAGACTGTGCGGAGAGACCTGGTCGGCGGCGGGCAGGCCCGGCTACCCGGGCGAGCCGGCGGGCCATGTGCCGGACGCTCGATTGACTCAGTCGACGGGTAACGCGGTGGGCGTCACCAAGGCGGGGCGCAGTCGCTGGCGCGTCAGGTGACCCAAGGCTTGGTGGTCCATACCTACCGCTCAGGTCCACACCGCAAGCTCTGCAGTCCTGACTACCTTCGGTAGTGGCGTTTCGGTAAGGATGCTCTAGGTCTTAGATGCTCACGCTTGAAGTCAGTTCTTTTCAAGCGTGAGCGAACCCTTGCGAGTGCCTCGACGAGTAGCCCGAATGGCCGTCCATATGAGATTCTCTGTGTGGCGGAAACACCGGTTAATCGGCCGCTACTCCCGAACCAATACCTCCTAAGGAGAGGCACTTGGCACTGCCGACCGCACCGACCAACCCTCAGGAACCCAACTCACGGGATGGTGAGCAGGAGGCTCTGCTCACGCTGGCCGTGGCATCTGGCCTGCTGGACCTTCTGGGCAAACTGGGGGACGTCACGGACTGGGCCCCCATCCTGGCGGGGGTGGGGGCCCTGACCGTGGCGAGAATCTTGATCATGCTCTGGCGGGAGCGTAACGATCGCTGATTCAGCCTAACTTCTAACTAGTTCCACTAGGGGGCCGCATTGCGGCCCCCTAGTTTTATATCACATGAATTAGTGATTTCGGAAGGGGTATGGTGCGGTCATCGCTTCGCCAAAATTCTTATCGGCCGGCTCCAAATTGATTGGTTTTGAAAGTGTGCGGGTGGTGGGGTCCTTTGTGGGGAATCCCCCATGGGCTTTGATGCGTGCGCAGTGAAATTGCTACGTACGACACGCGTCTAGAGCCTCCATTGCATCCGTTTGAGGGCTCAGCATCAGGCGAGGGAGAGACGCGAGCCCGGGGGCCGGCACAAGGCCGGGGGCCGCGACGGGGCCGGGTGAGGCCGGGGCCGGGGGCCGGGTGAGGCCGAGGCCGGGGGCCGGGTGAGGCCGGGGCCTGCATGAGGCCGGGGCCGCCATGAGGCCGGAGACAGGGACCGGGACCGGGGAGACCGGAGGCCGGAGACCGGAGACCGGAGACCGAGCGGAGACCGGAGGCCGGAGACCGGAGACCGAGCGGAGACCGGAGACCGAGACCGGAGACCGAGCGGAGACCGGAGACCGAGACCGGAGACCGAGCGGAGACCGGAGACCGAGACCGGAGACCGAGACCGAGAGCGGAGACAGGTCCACGGACACGTCCTCGCGAACGTGTCCGCGGACCGTGTCCGTGGAGACGGTGTCCGTGGAGACGGTGTCCGTGGAGACCGTGTCCGTGGAGACCGTGTCCTCCTGGACGGTGTTCGTTCGTGCGTCCACCGGTACCGACCGACTCGCGACCGCGGTACCGACCGACTCGCGACCGCGGTACCGACCGACTCGCGACCGCGGTACCGACCGACTCGCGACCGCGGTACCGACCGACTCGCGACCGCGGTACCGACCGACTCGCGACCGCGGTACCGACCGACCTCCGTACCACCGGTACCCCGACTCACGACCGTGGTACCGCTCGCCACCTCTCTTTGTTCCGCCCTGCTCCGCCTGCGCGTTCCGCCCTGCTCCGCCTGCGCGTTCCGCCCTGCTCCGCCTGCGCGTTCCGCCCTGCTCCGCCTGCGCGTTCCGCCCTGCTCCGCCTGCGCGTTCCGCCCTGCTCCGCCTGCGCGTTCCGCCCTGCTCCGCCTGCGCGTTCCGCCCTGCTCCGCCTGCGCGTTCCGCCCTGCTCCGCCTGCGCGTTCCGCCCTGCTCCGCCTGCGCGTTCCGCCCTGCTCCGCCTGCGCGTTCCGCCCTGCTCCGCCTGCGCGTTCCGCCCTGCTCCGCCTGCGCGTTCCGCCCTGCTCCGCCTGCGCGTTCCGCCCTGCTCCGCCTGCGCGTTCCGCCCTGCTCCGCCTGCGCGTTCCGCCCTGCTCCGCCTGCGCGTTCCGCCCTGCTCCGCCTGCGCGTTCCGCCCTGCTCCGCCTGCGCGTTCCGCCCTGCTCCGCCTGCGCGTTCCGCCCTGCTCCGCCTGCGCGTTCCGCCCTGCTCCGCCTGCGCGTTCCGCCCTGCTCCGCCTGCGCGTTCCGCCCTGCTCCGCCTGCGCGTTCCGCCCTGCTCCGCCTGCGCGTTCCGCCCTGCTCCGCCTGCGCGTTCCGCCCTGCTCCGCCTGCGCGTTCCGCCCTGCTCCGCCTGCGCGACCGGATGCCGGAGCCCAGCGGTACGGCGTGAGTCGGTCGGTACCGCGGTCGTGAGTCGGGGTACCGGTGGTATGGAGGTCGGTCGGTACCGCGGTCGTGAGTCGGGGTACCGGTGGTATGGAGGTCGGTCGGTACCGCGGTCGTGAGTCGGGGTACCGGTGGTACGGAGGTCGGTCGGTACCGCGGTCGTGAGTCGGTCGGTACCGGTGGACGCACGAACGAACGCCGCTCAGGAGGACACGGTCCACGGACACGGTCTCCACGGACACGGTCCGCGGACACGTTCGCGAGGACGTGTCCGTGGACCTGTCTCCGCTCCCTGTCTCCGCTCCCTGTCTCCGCTCCCTGTCTCCGCTCCCTGTCTCCGCTCTCGGTCTCGGTCTCCGGTCTCCGGTCTCGGTCTCCGGTCTCGGTCTCGGTCTCGCTCTCCGCTCTCCGCTCTCCGCTCTCCGCTCTCCGCTCTCCGCTCCCTGTCTCTGGTCTCGGTCTCGGTCTCGGTCTCGGTCTCTCCGGTCTCCGTCCTGTCTCCGCTCGGTCTCCGGTCCCGGCCTCACCCGGCCCCGGTCCCGGTCTCCGGCCCCGGCCTCACTCGGCCCCGTCGCGGCCCCCGGCCTCACCGGGCCCCGTCGCGGCCCCCGGCCTTGTGCCGACCCCCGGCCCGCGTCTCTCCCTCGCCTGACGCTGAGCCCTCAAACGGATGCAATGGAGGCTCTAGACGCGCGGTGCACGAAGTCGGTCGGCAAGCTTGGCTACGCGCACCACCCACGCCAACTCCATTGAGCACTCCACGGAGCCGCCGACTTGCTCACTTTCATGTCCTGACTCTTCTTCAGTCTTGGCTCGGAGATCGATAGCAGGTGACGGAGCGATGCAGGAAAGCGGACCGGCTATCCCGACATCGCGCTCAGCGTTAGCTCCGGTGGGAGGCTTTCGGGTAGAGGCCGACCTGCTACACCGTCAGGTCACCGCGATGGCTGAGGGGCAAAGCATCTGCGGGCGCTCCCCCGGGCTGCCGGGCCGATGGCCAGGCCGGCCGGCGCTCCGGTGGCCCGGCCCGAGGTCGGCGCCGAAACCTGCAGGAGTTGGCCGCGTCGGCTGGGTGACGGGCGGCACGACCCCGAGGCCGTTCCCTCGACCGATCGCTAGGTGCCTGCCGCCACTGCGGCTCGGCCTGTTCGCCGAGAATGAGGATTCCTCATCAAGGCACCACATGGGAATATGCCGACTTTGCGTCTTTGGTCGGCTTCACCCCTCGCGACGAGCGGCTGTGACTTGTGTCACTGCTCCTCGCTAGTGGCTTGGATGGCTGGACCTCGCGGCGATCTTGTTGCCGCCGCAGGGCACCTGCGTGAGTTACGCACAGTAACCTCCACCGCCTGCCCTCTTGTCCACCGCCTTCCGCTCAGCACCTCTGTGGCGGTCGACCCACTGCCATGTCCTCGCGCTTCGACCAGGATCGAGCGACCGTGACCGCGACCCGGGTCGCCGTCACCGAGCCCGGGAGCGAGTTCCGAGAAAGGTTGACCCGGGCAGCGGCGGGATGATGACGTCGTGGACGACCGACTCGAACGGCTCCGCTTGGCGATCGCCGAGCACCCCGGCACTCAGGCCCATACTCGGTGGGCTCGGTTGCGGCGCACCCATGAGATCCTGGCCGGGAACTTGCGCGAGCTCAACAGGCTGATCGACCGCCCTGAAGGCGACTGGCAGCTCGCACTGGACCTCGTCTCCAACACTGGATCCCACGATCCTGCTCAGGAAGCGTTCTTCGACGAGTTCGACCGGCTGCTGCACAACGTGGTCGCTGCGATCGGCACCCTGATCGACCACACCCGGGTCGTCGCTCGTCGCTACGAGGGCAGCCCCTTCCATGACGAGTACGCCCGAAGAGTCGGAGAGGTCGCCGCTCTTCCAGCGGCCAGATTCGTCAAGGACCTGCGCAACTACATGCTCCACCAAAGCCTGCCGGCCCCGTACAGCCAGGTGAATCTGTCCGCCCAGCAGGTGACGTACCAACTGCTGATCAGCGTCCCGGCGCTTCTGAAATCCTCAGCATGGTCCGCGGCAAGCCGCGCCTACCTGGCCAACCACGGGAGCACCCTGCCGATCAGGGAACCGCTCGACGAGTACACCGCAGCGATTGACGGCCTTTACGAGTGGATGTTCACCCAGTGCGTGCAGCTCGACGTCGCCGACATCGAGGCCACTAACGCGTTGATCGACGAGTATAACGACGTACTCACCGGGCGGCGGGGGTAGATAAGCCTACCCAGCGGATAAGCTTCGTTATCCGCTGAGTGGCACTACCATCTCAGCGGATAACGTGGTTTAGCCCTGGCTGAAAGTCCGGCCGGCACTCAGTGGATAAGAAGGACGGTGGACCACCGTGGCCCGGACCGCGACCGCGAAGGTCATCGCGCTACGCCCCGCGGACCCGACGGCGGCCGTCGGCGGGGCCCTCGCGGCGCTGAACCGCCACCTCGACCGGTGCGCACTGGCCGCCAACACCACCAAGGCGTACCGGGCCCGCACCCGCGCGTACGCCGCCTGGCTCGACGAGCACGCCGGCGAGCACCCGGACGCCTTCGTCGACCAGGTCGGCGCCGAGGCCGCCGTCACCGCCTGGCGGCGGCACCTCATCGCCACCAAGCTCGGCCCGTCCACCGTGAACCAGGCCCTGGCCGCCGTCGACCTGCTCTACGAGATCGGCGCCGGACTCCGGCTGAAGGTCAAGCGAGCCCGGGTGCCCCGCCCCGGCGAACCCGACGCGCTCACCCCCAAAGAGCAAGGTGCCGTCGAACGGGCCGCCGACCGCCGCGGCGTCCGCGACGCCGCCCTCGTCGCCGTGCTGCTCTACACCGGCGCCCGGGCGCAGGAGTGCGCCCGCCTCGACGTCGAGGACCTCGCCCTCACCGCTCGCACCGGCATGATCCGCCTGCACGGCAAGGGCGACGAGGTCCGCCAGGTGCCGGTCCCCGCACCGGCGCGCGACCGGGTCAGCGCCTGGCTGCGCCACCGCGGCACCGAGGCGGGACCGCTGTGGACCGGGCAACGCGGCCGGCTCACCACCTCCGGCATTACCCAGGTGGTGCTCACCATCGGCGACGCCGCCGGCTTGCCCGGCCTGCGCCCGCACCGCCTACGCCACACCTACGCCACCCGGCTACGCCAGGGCGGCGCGGACTCCGCGCAGGTCCAGGCCCTGCTCGGGCACGCTTCTCTCGACACCACCGCCCGCTACTTCCGGGCTGGTACCGCCGAACAGGCCGCCGTGGTGGAGCGGATCTTCGAGTGAGGTCTTCGAGGGCCGGCTTATGAGGATGCACCTGTCCTCACGGTCACCGGCAGGATCACCGGGTCCAGGGCGGACCTGGCCCTGGCTCGGTTCGTTGAGCAGTCCATGACGGATCAGTCGCACTACCTGGTGGCCAACCCGCAGCAGTACTTCGAGGCGCTGGGGCGGGTCATGTCCTCTCTCAGAGACACCGGCGCGCTCAACGGCGCTACCAACCTCGACTGGTGGCAAGGCGCGGGCGGGCGGACATGGGAGATCGAGTGGCAGGGCGGGCCGTTCCCGACCGAGGTCGCCGCGAGGCTGCTGGGCGTACCGGAGTACGGCGCCGACGAGGGTGCGACCGAGACGGCTGTGCAGGATCTGATCGCAGTGCGCCCGGGTAACGCCGGCAGCGTGCACCTGGTCGTGCTCGACGTGCCGGTGAACCTGCGCGCCATCGACCCCATCGGCGCCAGCAGGGTCTGGCTCGACGCTCGCGCGGTGACGACAGGACGCTGATCGGCATGACCACCGGGCTGGTCTGCACGACGGCCACCCTTGCGCGGCGATCAGGCCCGCGATCGGCCGAATGACACGGTGGTGGGATCGCGCCAAGAACGCGCTCGCAACGCTGCTGGCCATGATCTATTTGGCGCTTGAGATCAAGTGCCGACCGCACTGCCGGCGACGTGTGAAAAGTGGTCACGGTCACATAGGAAAGTGGCGGTCAGAAACGTTGACAAATCCCTGTGACATGGCCTGCGCGCGGCGGCTTTGAAGTGACACAGGGGTGATCCAGGCGACGGCGATACCGGTCTATGGGCTGATCGCCTGACCCCCCATCGTCCGACGGGGTAGTCCTTGCCGGTTAACCCAGCGGTTACTGACCGGTCACGTAGTGGAAGAGCGAGTGTTTTCGCTGGTAAACGTTTTGGGGGGCCGATCCGCGCCTACGGTCGGCCCCCACGCCCGATGATGACCCAAGTCCAAGAGAGAGCATCACGGGTAAGCGGCGAGATGAGATGCCGGGCCATACCAGCTGTCTCGCCTCGCTGCCCACTATAGAACGTTGTTTACTGCCTGTCCGGCAACTCATCCCGAGCGATGTGTAAACAACGGCCGGCCTTTGTTCACTTCAAAACGGGTAAACAATTCGTGTTTGGAGCCTGCGGCAGCGAGTTTCGCCTATGCGGACTCGGGTCGTGTCCTCTGCATCTGAGAGAATGTGGGTGCGCGTCAGCGAGGACGCCAGGCGCCTACCTGGCGAGTCACCCGGACTGATGGGCATCCCTTTGTAAGACCCAAGTCCGGGTGGACGACCCGCAGCGGGGGCTGCGGGTCCTCTGCTCAATCGAGAGAGGACCCCTGCCCGTGCGCGCGCAGCGTTCACGGCGTGGTGGGATCGAGCGAGCCAACGCCTCAGGCGACTCCCCGACCCTCACCGCCACCACTACCGTCGCCGTCACGGCGACCATGATCCTGCTGATGGCCTTCAGCATCATCTCCTGGCTGCTGGGCAACACCACCCTGGCCGCCGTCGCAGGCACGGGTGCCTGCACCCTGGCGGCCGACGCCATCCGCCGCTACCTCGG